>JAIEPP010000244.1 GCA_019748335.1 Xanthobacteraceae bacterium | reverse complement strand
CAATGATACGCGCCTGAACGTCGGACGGGCCGCCCGCGGCGTAGGGTACGATCAGCTTGATCGGGCGGCTCGGGTAATCGGCCGCCCAGCCCTGCGGCGCGGCGAAGACGAGGCCGCAGACCACGGCCGAAACTGCGCGCCAGTTCATGCCGTCCCCCTTGCCGTTTCTAAGTTGGACCAACACTACCGGATTATGCAGCGGCTGCAATCAACCGAGCCACCATTTCCCGGCCACCATCACGACCTCGCCGGCGACCACGCCGGCAAAGATCGAGCGCCGCGTCAGCATGAACACGAGAAAGCCCGCGGCGACTGCGCCGTAGCGCAGCCAGTCCGGAATGCTGGCCAGTGCCCCCGGCGGCTGCACCAGGATTTGCGCGATGACGCCGGCGAGGATCGCGGTCGCCACCGCCCTCACCCACACCAGTATTTCCGAGCCCTCGTCGACGCCGCCGCCGAGCCACAGCCCGGCCATGCGCCAGACCTCGTTGGGCAGGAACCCGGCGATGACAAGGATCAGCAGCGCGTGGGGATCGCCGAAAAATTCGCTCATGCGAGCCCCCGCTCCCGCCACCAGTGCACGCCGTAAGCAATGCTGCCGGCGATGATGCCGCTGATCAGGATGTCGACGCCGCTATGCAGCATCGACACAACCGGAAACAGCGCGATCCCGAGCACCAGCGCCAGCACATCCGACACCTGCCTGCAGTTGCGCGCGGTCGACAGCAGGAACGCCAGCGGCGTCAGTATCAGGATCGCGGCGCCAAACAGTTTTGGCAGGTTGGCGGCAAGGCCGTAGCCGAGCGTCGTCGCGGTCAGGCATACCGTGAGCAGCCCGCAGCCAAGCCCATGCGTGAACGCAATGCGCCGCTCGCGCGGCACCTGCGGCAACAGCCGATAGCATTCGACCCACAGCGTGACGGCAATGAAATGTGCCGCCAGCACGAGTTGACGGCGTTTGGTGTCGGGCGTTTTCATCATCGGCAGCACCGACACCACCATCGGAAACAGCCGGATCGCGCTCACCGTCACCGCGATCGCCGCCTGCACCGCGGTCGCACCGGAGCCCAGCGTCGAGATCAGGATGATCTGCGCCGGCCCCGCCCAGACCAGGAGCGTGCTGCCGAGCACCCACCCCAGACTGAAATGAGTGTCATGGGCCAGCGCGCCGATGCCGAGATAGGTCGCAAACAACACCAGCGTCAGCACGGTGGACGCGACCGAACGGATGCCCCACGCAAAGGCACGCAGGGGATTTTGCCAACTGGGAGAGTCGAGCGGAGGGAGCGCCAAGGGTGACCGGATGCGGTTGAGCCGTGCGCATAGGGCTGGCGAAAGCAGGCTGCGTCAAGCCGACATCCCTCAGACCTGCCATCCCCGTTTTACGACGCGGGACCGCCAAATCCCGGCGTGGCAATTCCGGACATAAACGACGCCAAAAACATCTTACCCCGGATATGCCAGTTTTCCGGCGTGCCGGCCTTCAACCGGCCTGTCTGGATCGCCTGCTGAAAATCTGCGACCGACGGTGCCGAAGGGTTGCAATCACCCTTCACCCAGGCGGCTGCGGCGGAAGCGCTGAAGAAAACACCGGCGTAATAGAGCCGCGTCAGGGCCCGCGTCACCTCAAGCCGGGCACGGACGTCTTCATCCGGGGCGCGACCGAGCCAGGCCGTTAGAAAGATTTCTTCATGTGCCGGCGCGCGCACGACGCCATCCAGCACAATGGCGATATCGACCAGAGGATCGTTGCGGCAGGCCGACTCCCAATCGATCAGCCAAAGTCGCTTACCATCGAACAGGATATTGCCGGGCGTCGGATCGTTGTGGCTGGAGACCAGCTTTGTCGCACCCGCTTCATAGGCCTTGCTGACCAACTCGAGCCGCCTGACATGCGGATCGAGCACGCCGTCCGCAAACAGGCCGGTCCGGCGGACATGCGCAACCAAGCGCGCGACGATATCGGGATAGTGGACGTAATAAGGAAACACCGGCGTCGCCTGAACGCGCGACAACAGCTCGCCCAGCGCCCGTGCCAGAGCCGCCGGCCCGCCTGGAAATGCCTTCACCGGCACCTGCTCGACAAAATCCATCACCGCGACACGGGCCACCTCGTCGACATAGTGGACCTCGGGCGCAATTCGCGCCGCAGCGGCTATCGCCATCGACTTGTATTGATGCGGATTGCGAAGCGGACTTGGCTCCCCTTCAATCCGCAACAAATACTTTCGCGGGCCGGCCTCGACACGAAAGACCGAGGCTGTCGTCATTCCGCCGGTCATCGCCACGATCGCATCGATCGGCGCCATCCCGCAAGCCGCGGTCAGCGCTTCTCGCGCAATGTCACGATGAGCAGCGGGAAGCGCGTCGAATCGATCTTTGGTCATGCCCCTTTCTACTACGGGTCGTGGCGACCGATCATCCCCGCACGCCCGTGTTTCGCAGCACAAAACACGCGCCACCGGCGCGGCGGATGCGGTTGCACAGATCGTCCGCCGCAGGCCGCGTGTCGGCGCCGATCCGCACCTGATAGAACAGCCGCGTGCCGCGGTTGCGCATGACGGACGACAGCAGGCTCGGATCCTGATCGCCGATCACGGCATTGAGCCGCTTCATCGCCCGCGCATACATCGCCAGCGCCTTGTCGCGGCTGAAGCCAGCCGCCAGTTGCACGCCCCACAGTTTGGCGGCGGCAAGCGTGATGTGCGCTTCGAGCCCGGCCACGAACGGATTGGGCGCGCGCCTGAGCAACGCCATCAATTCGCGGCAGCTCGACGTCGCCGCCCGCGCCGGCATCTTGCCGTTGCGGCCTGCGTCCCGCCACTCCTCGACCGTCGAGCCGGTGATGGCGGAGACATAGTTGCGGGTTTCCTGCGGCATCGGACCGGAGCTTGCGAGCCATTCCTGCACCCGCCGCGGCCCGGCATTATAGGCCGCGGCCGCCAGCCCGAGATTGCCGAATTGCTGGCGCAGCTCGCCGAGAAACTCCGCCGACTTCGGCAGCGCCTGCACGGGATCGAAGGGATCGAGCAGCCGCCGCTCGTTGGCCGTTCCCGGCATGAATTGCGCGATGCCCTGGGCGCGCTGGCCGCTGCGCGTCACCGGGCCCACCGCGTCGGGCTGAAAGCGGCTCTCCTGCCAGATCACCCGCGCGAAGAACTCCAGCGGCAGGTCGGCCGCCCGCGCCGCGGATTCGATCATCAGACACATCGCCTCACGTGCATCGCTTTCGCGCGCGGGTTCGGCCGACTTTCCAAGGGGTATCGCCAGTTCCTCGACGCTCGGCCGGACAATACCGCCGATCGCAGCAGACGTGTCCTCGGCCATGGCCGGCAGCCGCCACAACAGCATCGCGGCAAGGCACAGGATCGCTCGGATGGGATAGCCTGATCGCATGACGGTTAATGTCTCAGACCGGGTCGCGTTCGACAAATCATCGAAAATCAGGCCGCCAGGACGTTTCGAAATCCGCCCGATCGCATCTGCCGTTAATTTACGTTAACGCCGCATTTTGCTCCGGCCGGCCTTCCGCAGGCAACAAACCGGAGTAAAAGTCTCCCTCTTTGCCAGGGGATTGATCGATGCTGGACCGACGCGAGAGCGCGCGCGACAAGGTGATGTATGGCGGCGTCGCCGAAATCGACGAGCACGGCGCGACGCGCGAATGCATCGTCCGCAACATCTCCGACAATGGCGCCACCATCGAATTCAGCAATGTCGTCAAGCTGCCGCCGGAGCAGATGTCGCTGCGCATCGCGCGCAAGGGCCGCTCCTTCCTCGCCAGGGTGGTGTGGTGGCGCGACAATTTCGTCGGCGTCGCGTTCCGGGCCGAAAGCCCGTCCGAGCCCGTCTCCGATCTCGAGGAGCGGCTGCGCATGAGCGAAATCAAAAAACGCCAGTTGCAGCGCCGCATCAAGGAGCTGCTGGGCGACCGCTAAAGCATGATGGATTGGCGTTCTGGAGGCCCCAGACCCAAAATTGCGAAAACAACCCCATGCAAAGTAGAATGGGCCCCACCTGCGAACCACCCACAAACAAAAAGGCCGGCTGTTGAGCCGGCCTTTTCGCATCAGACTTGAGCCTTATCAGACCTTGACCAGCGGGCCTCGCGAGGCCGGGCCCTTGGAGCCGCCGCCGCTCGGTCCGCCCGGCTTCGGCTTGCGCTTGCGCGCGCCGGGCAGCTTTTCCGGCTTCGGGGTAACCGGACCTTCGACGAATTCGAAGCCGATCTTATCCCTGGCCTCGGCGTCCGCTCCGTCCTTGATCAGGACGACGCGGACATGGCCGCCGCCCTTGAGCTGACCGAACAGCACTTCATCCGCCAGCGGCTTCTTGATGTGCTCCTGGATCACGCGCGCCATCGGGCGTGCGCCCATCTGCTCGTCGTAACCGTGCTCGATCAGCCAAGCCTTGGCGGGCTCGGACAGTTCGATGGTGACGTCGCGGTCCGCCAGCTGGGCCTCGAGCTGCAGCACGAACTTCTCGACCACCATGCCGATGACGTCGACATTGAGGTGGGCGAACGACACGATCGCATCCAGACGGTTGCGGAATTCCGGCGCGAACTGCCGGTTGATCGCTTCGTGGTCGTCGCCTTCCCGCTTGCTGCGCGTGAAGCCGAAGGCCTGACGCGCGAGGTCGGCGGCGCCGGCGTTCGTGGTCATGATCAGGATCACGTTGCGGAAATTGACCTGCTTGCCGTTGTGGTCGGTGAGCCGGCCGTGATCCATGATCTGCAGCAACACGTTGTAGAGATCCGGATGCGCCTTCTCGATTTCGTCGAGCAGCACCACGCAATGCGGATGCTGGTCGACGCCGTCGGTCAGCAGGCCGCCCTGGTCGAACCCGACATAGCCGGGAGGCGCGCCGATCAGGCGCGATACGGTATGCCGCTCCATATATTCGGACATGTCGAAGCGAATGAGCTCGACGCCGAGCGAGGCCGCCAGCTGCTTTGCCACTTCGGTCTTGCCGACCCCGGTCGGACCCGAGAACAGGTAGGAGCCGATCGGCTTTTCCGGTTCGCGCAGGCCCGCCCGCGACAGCTTGATCGAGGCCGAGAGCGCTTCGATCGCCTTGTCCTGGCCGAACACCACCCGCTTCAGGGTGGTTTCGAGATGCTTCAACACCTCGGCATCGTCCTTTGACACGCTCTTGGGCGGAATCCGCGCCATGGTCGCGATCGTGGTCTCGATTTCCTTGATGCCGATGGTCTTCTTGCGCTTGTTCTCGGCCACCAGCATCTGCGCCGCACCGGACTCGTCGATCACGTCGATCGCCTTGTCCGGCAGCTTGCGGTCGTGGATGTAGCGCGACGACAACTGCACCGCGGCTTCGATCGCCTCGTTGGTGTATTTCAGCCGGTGGTAATCCTCGAAATAGGGTTTCAGGCCCTTCAGGATCGCGATCGCGTCTTCCACCGTCGGCTCGTTGACGTCGATCTTCTGGAACCGGCGCACCAGCGCGCGGTCCTTTTCGAAGTGCTGACGGTATTCCTTGTAGGTGGTCGAGCCCATGCAGCGGATCGTGCCCGAAGCCAGCGCCGGCTTGAGCAGATTGGAGGCATCCATCGCGCCGCCGGATGTGGCGCCGGCGCCGATCACGGTGTGGATTTCGTCAATGAACAGGATGGCGTTCGGATGCGCCTCGAGTTCCTTCAGCACCTGCTTCAACCGTTCCTCGAAGTCGCCGCGATAGCGCGTGCCCGCCAGCAGCGTGCCCATGTCGAGCGAGAACACGGTGGCTGCCGCCAGCACTTCCGGCACCTCGGAATCGACGATGCGCTTGGCGAGGCCTTCCGCGATCGCGGTCTTGCCGACGCCGGCTTCGCCGACGAACAGCGGATTGTTCTTCTGGCGGCGGCACAGCACCTGGATGGCGCGGTTGATCTCGGCATTACGCCCGATCACCGGATCGATCTTGCCGTCGCGGGCCTTCTTGTTGAGGTTGACGCAATAGGTATCGAGCGCCTCCCCCTTCTTCTTGGAATCGTCGCTGCCCTTGGTCTCGGTCTCCTCGTCGACGCCGCGAACCGGGCGCGCCTCGGAAACCCCGGGCCGCTTGGCGATGCCGTGGCTGATATAGTTGACCGCGTCGTACCGCGTCATGTCCTGCTCCTGCAGGAAATAGGCGGCATGACTTTCGCGCTCCGCGAAGATCGCGATCAGCACGTTGGCGCCGGTCACTTCTTCGCGACCGGAGGACTGCACGTGAATCACCGCACGCTGGATCACGCGCTGGAAGCCGGCGGTCGGCTTGGCGTCGTCGGCGCCGTCCGTCACCAGATTTTCGAATTCGGTCTCAAGATAATTGACGAGACTGGTGCGCAGCTTGTCGAGATCGACACTGCAGGCGCGCATCACCGCCGCCGCATCCGAGTCATCGATCAGCGACAGCAGCAGGTGTTCGAGCGTCGCGTATTGGTGATGGCGCTCGTTTGCAATCGCCAGCGCACGATGCAGCGATTGTTCAAGGCTTTGGGAAAAAGTTGGCATTCGCGTCCTCTATGGCCCCCGGTCATCATGATCGCCATTACCCGGCTGGGCAACAACAACCTTCGTGATCCCCAGTCATATAGTTACATACGTTCGTGGCGGAAGGCCGGTTCCGCAAACGTGGTTTTCCTCTAAATTCACGCACCATTGCGTGCACGGCCACCCCGAAAAACTACCGGGATCCGATCGGCTTTCATCGGCAAAAATCAATGCAAGACCCGTTCCTTTTTTGACCGGGTCAGCAGTCATGCTGCGGCTATTTCTTTTCCATCACGCATTGCAGGGGGTGCTGGTGCTTGCGTGCGAAATCCATCACCTGCGTGACCTTGGTCTCGGCAATCTCATAGGTGAACACACCGCACTCGCCGATACCGTGGTGATGGACATGCAGCATGATCTTGGTGGCGGCTTCGGCGTCCTTCTGAAAGAACTTCTCCAGCACGTGAACCACGAATTCCATCGGCGTGTAGTCGTCGTTCAAAATCAGCACGCGATAGAGGTTCGGTCGCTTGGTCTTCGGTTTGACCTTGGTGATGACCGAAGTCGACGGCCCATTGCTCCCGGTATTGCGGTTCTCGTCATTGCTCATCCGGGGAGCAGAAGCCGCCGACACGACCGGCGCGGGCGAAAAAGCTTTGAAAGTTAACTGCAACATGGCTCAGGCGCTTGAAATCCCCAAGGGAGCTTGGACGGAGGCTTAGGCAGAAAACCAGACAGCAAATCCCGGCGCCCCGCCACAGGTCCAAGCGCCCGTCGCAAGGTACCCGGCAGCGCGTCCGGATCGCCGCTCCCGGTCCGATCCGTTGGCCGGACCAGCCTAGGGAATATGGGTCCGGCACCGGGTCCCCGCAAGCGCATAAACGAAGCCCCGGCGCGACCCGCCGCCGGCCCGATTCCCCGGTTTGGCGACCTGCCCAAGGTTAATCGTTTCTGTCCGGTTTGACAAAGGAGGGCCCCTCCCCGTTTAGCGGCCATTGAGCATAGCCGGCGCTTTAGAGGACCGATTCGCTCATGTACGGGCTTTGACCCGTTTTTATTGGAACCGGTTTACCAGCTGTTTAGCCGCCAAAGCCGAAATGACCGGAGAAACCACATTGCGGGTGAAAGCCATGCTCGATACAGCCATTTTCAATCGCGTCCGTGCCGCGACCTGCCGGTTCGCGGGCGCCAATCAGGGCAATATCGCGGTGCTGTTTGCCATCGCCGCAGTGCCGATCATCGCCTTCGTCGGGGCCGCGGTCGACTATACCCGCGCCAACAGCGCCCGCTCGTCGATGCAGGCGGCGCTCGACTCCACCGCCCTGATGCTGGGCAAGGACCTGACCGACGGCACCATCACGCCGGCGCAGGTCAGTGCCAAGGCAACGGCCTATTTCAATGCGCTCTATACCAACACGGACGCCAAATCGGTCGTCATCGGCGCCACCTATACCGCCGCCACCGGCAACGGCTCGACGATCCTGTTGAGCGGCTCCGGCAACATCAATACCGACTTCATGAAGGTCGCGGGGTTCCCGACCCTCGGCTTCGATACCACCTCGACCGCGGCCTGGGGTAACGTGCGCATGCGCGTGGCAATGGTCCTCGACAACACCGGATCGATGGCTCAGGACGGCAAGATGCCGGCGTTGCAAACCGCCGCCAAGAGCCTGGTCGACCAGCTCAGCGCGCTCGTCAAGAATCCCGGCGACGTCTACATCTCCATGGTTCCGTTCGCCAAGGACGTCAATTTCGGCACCAGCTACGCCAACCAGACCTATATGGACTGGACCAGCTGGGACACTACCAACAACACTCTGGGCACGTGCAGCAATACGACCTACACGAAAAAGAGCACCTGCGAGTCGAACAACAAGGTCTGGACGCCCGACCACACCAAGTGGACCGGCTGCGTCACCGACCGCACCCAAAACTATGATACCCAGAATACGCCGCCGACGGCGGGCAACGCCCCGACGATGGTCGTTCCGGAGGAATATGTTTCCGGCAGCACCAAGTACTGCAAGACCGGCAGCAGCACGTATCTGGAGCCCATCGTTCCCCTGACCACGGACTGGGCCGGTCTGAAGACGGCGATCGGCAACATGATGCCGACCGGCAACACCAACCAGAGCATCGGTCTGGCTTGGGGCTGGCTGACGCTGGGCGCCGGCGCGCCGTTCAACGCCCCCTCCAAGGACCCGAACTATACCTACAAGGAAGCGATCATCCTGCTGTCCGACGGCTTGAATACCCAGAACCGCTGGACCTCGACCGCGTCCCAGATCGATGCCCGCCAGAAGATCCTTTGCGACAACGCCAAGGCCGCCAACATCACCATCTATACGATCCAGCTCAACACCGGCACGCCCGGCGATCCGACTTCGACCGTGCTGCAAAACTGCGCCAGCGGCCTCGACAAGTTCTATCTGGTCAAGTCCGCCAACCAGACCCTGACGGTGTTCAACTCGATCGGCACGTCATTGTCGAAGCTGCGCGTCGCGAGATAGCCGCCCCGAATCCCGGTTCAATCGGAACCGGGACACCAGGCGCAAGAAAAAAAGCCCGGCCATTACGGCCGGGCTTTTGTTTTGGCAGCAGTACTTTTGACGCCAGTACTTGCAGAAATTAGTGCGTCGCGGGAACGAACTTCGCGACCAGGCCCTCGTAGGGCTTGAAGGTCTGCTTGGCGAGATCGCTGTAGAGGGCGGCAATCTTCTGCGACTCGGCGACGAAGCTCTCATAGGCCGAGCGCGCGAATTCGGTCTGCACTTCGAGCACCTTCTCCACCGACTTCACGCCGGAGAGCTTTTCCACATACGACTTGGTGTCTTCGAACGACTTCTTGGCATAATCGCCGTAGGCGGTGGCGATCGCCTGAACGCCGCTCTGCAGGTTGCTCGCCGAAGCGGCGACCGATTCGAGATGCTCTTTGCCGTAGGTCTGAATGTCTTCAACTTTGACCATGATGGAATCCTTTTCCCAGATTGAACGTGCAACCGGGAGGTCCCGGCTCCCTAGACACAACCTCTATATAGTGCACTGCACAATTAAGTCAAGGAATCTTGTGCGACGCACAAATGCCTTGAAATTCTCGGCAGTTTCAGAAAACCCCGGGGTGTTACGCAACGGTTCGTTAATCTTTTGGAAACTCGCTCGGCCTAACCTGATTCCCGGACTTGCTCGCCTTCCGACAGACAGCGTGAAAGCCGTTTGTGAACAGCACCTTAGCTAGAATAGCGACCTGATCGGCCGGCCGGGCTGAGTGTTTTGTCCGGGGTTAAAAATCCGAACAGGAAACCACCTGATGTCGTTGGGCACAATTTCGCCTCACGAACCGGTGATCAAGACAGAAATTGGGACGGGGAAGTAAATGCTTCGTACAACTTTGGCTTCCTCGCGCGGTTTGCGAGTTTGCGT
>JAIEPP010000285.1 GCA_019748335.1 Xanthobacteraceae bacterium | reverse complement strand
CCTCCCCCGCAAGCGGGAGAGGCGAAAAGCGCGTCAGCCGACTAGCTCGTGGACCTCACATGCAATTGCTCAGGGTTGGCGGGGAGGCGGAAGATAGCCGCCGTCTGCGTCCTCCGCTACCGCTCCCCGCGATCACTGGTCCTGCGCAAAACGCGCAGCGCGTTGCGCCGCGCCGCACAAGGGGCCTTAGTCGTCGCTTGAAATCTCGGGGGTCGCGTTGTCGACCGTGACCGGGCTATCGATGAAGGCGCGCGGAGGCGCGCGCCAGACAACGGCGGTGCCGTCAGTCGCGCGCCCTACAGCAGCACGCGCTGGTCGCGGGACCACTTGTTGCCGCGCGAGACCGTGATCGTTCCGCCCCTCGCTTCGATGACAGGCAGCTCGGCGAGCGCGTTGACGACATGAAACATGGTCGGAAGGTCCGAGAAGGTGGCGCGATGGAAGCGCACGGTGGCGCTGCCGGCCTGCCGCCGCTCGACGACATTGTCGGGATCACCCGCCGGCGTGAGGGTAACCTGGCAGACATCCGCCTCGCCCCATGCTTGCGTGCGCGGCACGTACTTCAACATCAAGGCCCCGTCCGACGGCGCGGCCTCTAGTGCTTGCGGCGCGTCGCGCAGGTCGGACACCGCGAGATCGAGAAAGCGAAACCCCATCCAGCCGGCTTCGCAAAGTTGCGCGCCGCCCCAGTTCCGCGGCTCCTGGATTTCGGCATAGAGCTTGGGATGACCGATTTCGCCCCGGCCGGAGATAATGGGATCGGCCAGGTTCTCCCAGATCACCGCGACGAATTTTCCGGTGGCCTTGTCCCGGCGGCCGGTGAATGTCGCGGGCCAGCTCACCCAGATCATCGCGTAGCCACGCCCGGCCAGGAAGTCGATATCGGTCATGTGGTGGCATTCGACGGTCACGACCGGTTCGCCCGCGAGCGTAAATCCCTCCGGCAGATGTCGATCCAGCAGCTTTGGATCGGTCAGGAAACTTGCCGTCACCGACAGCAGACGCGGACTGAGTTTTCGGTCGATGACGACATCCGGCGGCAATTGCCGGGGTCCGGGCGCCGGCCCGAAATGCGTGGGCATCCGATAAAGGCGGCCGGCTTCAAAACGATAACTCATCGCGAACTCCGTGGTTTGTGTTCTCGCCTGTGGCTTGACGGCGGACCGCGGCGCCTGGCGGTCATCTCGGGGCCTCGGGTGCCTCGGGCGTGTTGCGGCCCGCGGCCGAAACGACTATCTTTGACAATAATGTCAATCTTGACATTAGTGTCAAGAATAAAATGGTGATGATGCTGATGGTGGGTGTGCGGCAGTTTGACGAGCAGGAGGTGATTGCGCTCGCGCTCGACGTGTTCTGGCGCAAGGGCCTGCACGACGCGACCATGCAGGATCTCGCCGCGGCGACCGGCGTCCAGCGCGGCAGTCTCTACAACGCCTATGGCGACAAGGAATCGATCTTCCTGCGCGCCTTCGATCAGTATGCCGGGCAATTCCTCGAAACCGCCGCCAGGGCGCTGGCCGAGGGCGATGCGGCGGCGAGGCTGCGCAACTTCCTCGACGTGATCATCGTGAACATGACCGCCGGCTCGCCGTCGCGGGGCTGTCTGACGACGCGCACCGCGCTCGATGCGGGGATTTCAAGCGAGGACGTCCGCGAGCGGGTGCAGGGTCTGCTCGGCCGGCTGGAGCAGATCGTGAGCCACGCCATCCGCTCGGCGCCCGGCAAGCCCATCACGACCGATGCCGATCGCCTGGCCCGTGTGATCGTGACCTTCACGCGCGGCCTCGCCGTGATGGAGCGCGCCGGATACAGCCGCAAGCAGCTGCGGGAATCCGCCACGGCCTTTGTCGATGCGATGGCGCAGAGGTAATATTGCACCGTTATCGGCGAGGCCAGCTACTGTGCATGGGGTTGTTTTCGATATTTTGGTTGGGATCAGGCCGCGACCGATCGCAGGAAGTCGTCGATGGCGTCGGATATCAGCTCCGGCGTCTGCACTGACATGTAATGACCGGTGCGGAGTTCGGCGTAGCGCGCGCCGGGGATCGTCCTGGCCGTGCCTTCGGCCATCGCCGCGGGCCGTACGCGATCGAGGCTGCCGCCGATCACGAGGACCGGACAGCTCAGCCGGGCCAGTTCGCCCTCCATGTCGGCATTCGCCAGCATCCGCCAGATCGCGGCGTAGCTCGAGGGGTCGTTGCCGAGCCAGCGTGCCCGGAAACGTTCAAATCGCTTGAGGTCGCCGCGAAGCTCCGGGGCGTAACCGTTTTGCATGGAATCCTCGACCGCGAAGGCCATGCCTTCCGCCTCAATCTTCTTGAGGCGTTCGAGGGCAGGCACGCGGCGCGCCGCGGCGATGCCGGTGGCCGGGCTGCCGACCACGACGGCGCTGGAGCGTTGCGGAAACCGTGCCGCGAAATGCAGGGCGATCGCCCCGCCGACGGCGATCCCCGCCAGCGCGACCTTGCCGGAGATCCCGTAGGCATCGAGCAGGGCCGCGATATCGTCGGCCATGGTATCGAGGCTTAGTTCGCCGCGCGCCTTTTGCGACAATCCGGCGCCGCGGGTGTCATAGCGGAGGACGCGGCGGGTTTTCGCGAACCGCGGCGCGACGTCGTCCCAGCTTTCCAGCGAGCCGCCCATTTCGTGCACCAGCACCAACGTGCGGTCGCCCGCGCCGCTGAGTTCGCAGCGTAGCCCGACGCCATTGGCTTCAATGAAATCCATCCCTAGCGCTCCCGGTTTCTTGGTCTTGTGGAGAGACGTTATGGCGGATGGGGCAAAGGCTGCAAAGTGGCGATCGAACATGGCAAGTCGGCAGCCTGTGAGGGCCGCAGCCTGGCTTGCCGGTTTTGATCCGTGATTAATGCGCAGGTTGGTCGCGCGTGACGTCCAGATGCTCGACCGCAAGGGACCGATAATGCGCCGCCATCTCCTTATAGTGGCGCTTCGAGATCGGATCGGCGGCGCTTTCGGCGCGGCGCTCGAACATTTCCGCTTTTTCCTGCAGAACCCTGGCCTGGGACATGCTGTTGCTCCCTCAGGTCAGATCAGGCAGGCGACGTAGAGGATTGCGACACCGATCACGGTACCGATCGACCACAGGGCGGGATCCCAGCCTTCCTGCTGCGAGGTGTCGTTTTCGAGGGTGGACATGACGGGCCTCCATTCTTGGTTGGCCGGACTACAGTCCCGGTTTGTTTCCGGACGACTACGCCGGGAGCCCAAAATGGTTTCTTCGCCGGGCTTTCCGCTCCAAATTTCGTGATCGAAAGCGGGTCCTTTGACCACCCAAGGCAGGCGGGCGGTCTCCGAAAGGCCTTGTTTGCAAAAAGCCTTGTCCGGAAAAGGCTTTGGACGACATTCCCGGCGGTTGCGGCGCAAAAGCGGCGTCTGCTATACGCTGGTGCGACTTCCCCGTTTGAGGCCTATATTCATGTCCGTTGATGCCGCCACCGTCCGCCGCATCGCGCATCTGGCGCGAATTGCGGTCACCGAGGCCGAGGTTCCCCATCTGCAGGGTGAGCTCAATGCCATGCTCGCCTTCGTGGAGCAGCTTTCCGAGGTGAACGTTGACGGCGTCGAACCGATGACGTCGGTGACCCCGATGGAAATGAAGAAGCGGGCGGACGTGGTCACGGACGGCGAGATCGTCGACGCCGTGGTGAGGAATGCACCGGACACGGTGAACCACTTCTTTCTGGTGCCGAAAGTGGTTGAGTAACCGCCGCTATCTAGTTCGAGATCGGAAATCAGATGTGCATGCTTTGCGACGATGAAAAGGCCTACCAAGCCTACATGAACTACGTCGACGCGATGGAACGGCAGGGCAAGGTCGCCGATCCCGACAAGGCCATGGACGCCGTGCTCGATCAGCTCGAGGCCGCCGACAAGGCCCGCGCTAACGACCCCGCCAACGACAAGACGCTTTCTCCGTTCTTCTGCAGCCCGATCAATAAATGACCGATTTAACTTCGATGACGATCGCCGAGGCCCGTGCCGGTCTCGCGAGCAAGTCTTTCACCTCGCTTGAACTGACCGACGCGCATCTTTCCGCGATCGAGGCGGCGCGCGCGCTCAATGCCTACATCCTGGAAACGCCGGACCAGGCCCGCGCCATGGCGCGCGCGGTCGACGCCAAAATCGCCAAGGGCGAGGGCGGTCCGCTGGCCGGCATTCCCCTGGGGATCAAGGACCTGTTCGCGACCAAGGATGTCCGCACCACCGCGTGCTCGAAGATCCTCGGCAATTTCGTGCCGCCTTACGAATCCACCGTGACCTCGCAGCTCTGGCGCGACGGCGCGGTCATGCTGGGCAAGCTCAACAACGACGAATTCGCGATGGGGTCGTCGAACGAGACCTCGTGTTTCGGCCCGGTGGTCAACCCGTGGCGCCGCGAGGGCTCCAACACCTCGCTGGTGCCGGGCGGCTCCTCCGGCGGATCGGCCTCCGCCGTGGCCGCCCAGCTCTGCATGGGCGCGACCGCGACCGATACCGGCGGTTCGATCCGCCAGCCGGCAGCGTTTACGGCGACCGTCGGCGTCAAGCCGACCTATGGGCGCTGCTCGCGCTGGGGCATCGTGGCGTTCGCATCCTCGCTCGACCAGGCCGGTCCGATCGCGCGCACCAACCGCGATGCCGCGATCCTGATGCGCTCGATGGCGGGGCACGATCCCAAGGACACCACCTCGGCCGACCGCGCGGTGCCGGACTATGAGGCGGCGATCGGCAAGTCCGTGAAGGGCATGAAGATCGGCATCCCCAAGGAGTATCGTCTCGACGGCATGCCGGCCGAGATCGAAAAACTCTGGAGCGAGGGGGCGGCCTGGCTGAAGTCGGCCGGCGCCGAGCTGGTCGAGGTGTCGCTGCCGCACACCAAATACGCGCTGCCGGCCTACTACATTGTGGCGCCGGCGGAAGCCTCGTCGAACCTCGCGCGCTACGACGGCGTGCGCTACGGCCTCCGCGTGCCCGGCCGCTCCATTGGAGAGATGTACGAGAACACCCGCGCCGAAGGCTTTGGCGCCGAAGTGCGCCGCCGCGTCATGATCGGCACCTACGTGCTCTCGGCCGGCTATTACGACGCCTATTACCTGCGTGCGCAAAAAGTCCGCACCCTGATCAAGAAGGATTTTGAGGATTGCTTCGCCAAGGGCATCAGCGCGATCCTGACGCCGGCGACGCCTTCGGCGGCGTTCGGCGTCGGCGAGAAGGGCGGCGCCGATCCGGTCGAGATGTATCTCAACGACATCTTTACGGTGACGGTGAACATGGCGGGCCTGCCGGGCATCGCAGTGCCCGCGGGCAAGGACGCGCAGGGCCTGCCGCTCGGCCTGCAATTGATCGGCCGCCCGTTCGACGAGGAGACGCTGTTCTCGCTCGGCGAAGTGATCGAGCAGGCGGCCGGCCGGTTCACGCCGGAGCGGTGGTGGTAGCGATGACGGATTTCCGCGCCAGTTTGTCGGACTCCGCGCCGGCACCGGGCTTGGAGCCGGCGCTGGCGGGGTTGTGGTGGGCCGCCAAGGGCCAGTGGGACCAGGCGCACAAGATCGTGCAGGACGAGTCCACGGCTGACGCAGCCTGGGTGCATGCCTATCTGCATCGGGTCGAGGGCGATCTCGGCAATGCCGGCTACTGGTACCGCCAAGCCGGCCAGCCGGTGGCGAAGGATTCTCTGGAAGCCGAATGGGCGCGGATCGTGACCGCGCTGCTCGGGAGTGGAAAAGCATGAACGCGACTGTCAAACCGGGCAAACTGATCAAGGGCCAGACCGGCGACTGGGAAGTCGTGATCGGGCTGGAAGTCCACGCCCAGGTCACCTCGAACTCAAAACTGTTCTCGGGCGCCTCGACCGAATTCGGCGGCGAACCGAACACCCAGGTCTCGCTGGTCGATGCGGCGATGCCGGGCATGCTGCCAGTGATCAACGAGGAATGCGTCCGCCAGGCGGTGCGCACCGGGCTTGGCCTGAACGCGCAGATCAACCTGCGCTCGGTGTTCGACCGCAAGAACTACTTCTATCCGGATTCGCCGCAGGGCTATCAGATCAGCCAGTACAAGTCGCCGGTCGTGGGCGAGGGCGAGGTCGTGGTCGAACTCGACGGCGGTAACACCGCCACCATCGGCATCGAGCGGCTGCATCTGGAGCAGGATGCCGGCAAATTGCTGCACGATCAGTCACCCACCATGTCCTATGTCGACCTCAACCGCTGCGGCGTGGCGCTGATGGAGATCGTGTCGAAGCCGGATATCCGCGATGCCGAGCAGGCCAAGGCCTATGTGACCAAGCTGCGTTCGATCCTGCGCTATCTCGGCACCTGCGACGGCGACATGGAGAAGGGCAGCCTGCGCGCCGACGTCAACGTCTCCGTGCGCAAGCCCGGCGGGCCGCTCGGCACCCGCTGCGAGATCAAGAACATGAACTCGATCACCTTCATGGGCCAGGCGATCGAGTATGAAGCGCGGCGCCAGATCGAAATCATCGAGGACGGCGGCACCATCGACCAGGAAACCCGGCTCTACGATCCCGACAAGGGCGAGACGCGGTCGATGCGCTCCAAGGAAGAGGCGCACGACTACCGCTATTTCCCGGATCCCGACTTGCTGCCGCTGGAATTCAGCCAGGCCTATGTCGATGAACTGAGGTCGCAGCTTCCGGAATTGCCCGACCAGAAGAAAGCGCGCTTCATCGAAGCCTTCGGACTGTCGCCCTACGATGCCAGCGTGCTGGTGGCCGAGCGCGAGAGCGCCGACTTCTACGAATCCGTGCTGGCCGCGCTCGCCGACAAGGCCCGTGACGGCAAGCTCGCGGCCAACTGGGTGATCAACGAGCTGTTCGGGCGCCTCAACAAGGAAGGCCGGGATATTACGGCCTCGCCGGTGTCCGCCGCGCAGCTCGGGAGCATCGTCGATCTGATCGGCGACGGCACCATCTCCGGCAAGATCGCAAAAGACCTGTTCGAGATCGTCTGGCAGGAAGGCGGCGACCCGCGCGAGCTGGTCGAGACGCGCGGCATGAAGCAGGTCACCGACCTCGGCGCGATCGAAAAGGTGATCGACGACATCATCGCCGCCAATCCGGACAAGGTTGCCCAGGCGAAAGCCAAGCCGCAGCTCGCCGGCTGGTTCGTCGGCCAGGTGATGAAGTCGTCCGGCGGCAAAGCCAACCCGCAGGCCGTGAACGATCTCCTGAAGGCGAAGCTCGGCATCTGAGCGTCCCGTAACGGGACGACTTTGTCGTCATCCCTGTGCGATTTTGTCGTCGCCTCGGTGCGACTTTGTCGTCGTCTGGCGTCGCGATCGATGCACGCAAGCGTGCGTGGATCGTCCGATACGATCCGAAATTCGTGGCGACGACCGAAACTGCCCGTCCGAATCGGTTGGCGCGATTCGTCCAAAAAATCGGTTTTGGCGAGCGCCGATGAGACGCCAACGCTGTGACCACGAAAATTTTTTTATTGCCAAAAACTGCGACTCAGAGTCCGTGCCGGCGGCTTTTTCGCGGCATCAATGAGACTCGATGACATAGATCGCGCATGATCGTTCAGTTGCGCGAATTCAGGAAACATCTGTGGCACAAGCGTTTCCTTCAATATTGACAAACGCCGATGTCGGTCGCTGCTGCACTTTCCGCATCGACATGCGAGCGGGTCACGGTGTTGCCGAGAGAGGTGCTTCGCGCGCGCTCTCATCGCGCCGTCAACACTTCCTTAAGCGGGACACTGTTTTTTTGAATGTGTTGGTGTATTCGGGATGTAGTGCATTTCGATTCCCGAGTGCACGCAGCGATTAAGCCATCTCACTAACATCGGAGGGCAACATGGCCAAGAAAGCTAAGAAGGCGAAGAAGGCGAAGAGCGCAGTGAAGAAGACTGCGAAGAAGACCCGCAAGGTCGCCAAGAAGAAGAAGTAACTTCTGCTTCTAAAAATTGCCGGCGGCTTGATGCCGGCACGTCACACGAGCCTCTAGAAAAATCCCGGGACCAAATCCCAGGACGACATCCGAAGGCTCTGGTCGACGAAAGAGGGTGTCGGCGAGACATCAGGTCAAACGGCTGGATCGACTTTCGAAAGAGTTCGCTCTCTCAAAACCGGTCCGGCAGAAGAAACAGGTTTTCTTCGTTCGGTGCGGATCTTTCCAGATCCGCAATTTCACCGGGCCAAAAGCCCGCCATGAAATCTGGTCCTGACGTGTTCGCCGACGCCCTCGTTCCCTGGGACGTCTTAGTTCTCCGGAACGCTTTCGTTCCCCGGAACGTTCTTCCCCTTCCGGGATGTTTCATTCCCCGGGACGGTCGATTTCCCAGCCCGCGCCTTCGGCGCCCGGCTTCATCTCTCCCGAATTGATTTCTCCCTGCCGGCAGGCAATGGACCGTTTGGTCCGGCGACCGGTTTGTCGCGCGCGATCCTTTCCGCAGCCTGCCATCGCCGAGGCGCGGAAAAGCGGATCGCGCCACTTTGCCGATGACGATCGCCGGGACGTTGGCGCGATGGTTATCGTTCTGCCAAACGGCACGGTAAACCGAACTTCACGATTGACGACTTGTCGCTGCGGCACAGGCACTTCCGCGATTTCCTAACCAAACGTGCAACGCGCGCGTTTACACCCCGTTCATCGCGAACCTTAAACTGCCCTTCAAATTTGATCGGTCATATTGATCCCAACAAGCCGGCAAACGGCAGGCGCATGACGACAAGATCATGCGCCGGAATAACGGGATGTTTTGACAGTGGACAGGGGCCGCACTCGGGGGCGGGCGGCAACAACAAAAAGGAGACGGGGATGTTTCAGGGATACATTGATCTGGATTCGGCAATTCCGGTGGAAGCCACCGCGATCCCGGACGTGCTGTTCGAGCGCGGCCTTTACTGGGCAAGCGGTCGTTCCGGCGTGGTCAATCTGATCGCAGCCCACAAATGGTTCAATCTCGCCGCCCTGAAGGGGCGCTCCGATGCGATCTCGATGCGCCGCGAGGTCGCCGAGATGATGTCGGATGCCGAGATTGCCGCCGCGCAGCGCGAAGCGCGGGCCTGGATGACCGCGCATTGAGTTTGCTTCGTTTGGTCGAAGCCAGCCGCCCCATGTTTGCAGACAGCCGCTCGCGCGCCAGACGGTCCGGGCGGCTTTCGTTTGATGTGGTCGCCTTGTCGGATCCCTTGCCGGATGCGGAGACGCGCCGAACCGGCCCACCTTGTCGGGTTTTTACAGCTCGGCCGCGGTTCCGGACGATTTTGTCACAAAATCAGTTGGCGCATGCCTTCCGGTTTGACCCTTCCTGTCGATTCGAGTCATAAGACCGGCACCGGAGAGGTGGCCGAGTGGCTGAAGGCAGCGCTTTGCTAAAGCGCCATACGGCGAAAGTTGTATCAAGGGTTCGAATCCCTTCCTCTCCGCCACTTCTGAACGCGAGCAAGCCACTTGGTTCGGGGACGCGGCTATCGTCCTGAGAAAAGCTTCGTCCCGTTCGAATGCGCGCAGCCGCGCTCCAGCAATGGCCCGTGGACCCGACGCGGCCGTGCGCAAGCATCTGTAGCGGATTCGACGATTCCTGCACGGCCTCGACGCCATCTGTCTTTCCCGCGGCTTCGTCCACCGCGTCTTCGATCCGATTTCGCAGGCGGCAGGCGAGGGACCTTCGGCCGGGGAGGAGCCCACCTGCCTGCCGCGATACGGAGGCGCCTGTTCGTACTCCGTGAATGTATTTCGAGCGCTAAAAATAAGGGCTTTTGCAATTTCTCCGCAGATCTGCGGGACCCTTCCTGGCTCCCGCAACCCCGGGAAGCAACGCCGCTGCCAGTGAGCCTTATATATGGTGACGGTTGAGCGGCGCGTGTCGAGCCGGCCTCGCAGCGGGCTGGGGCAGCCGATTGTGCCGGTTTCATTATGTGT
>JAIEPP010000080.1 GCA_019748335.1 Xanthobacteraceae bacterium | reverse complement strand
CCGGTCCGGCGCGTCGGAAAAACCAAAACCCGGATAATCAGGGGCAACGACATGATAGCGGTCCGCCAGCAGCGGAATCAGGTCGCGGAACATGTGCGATGAAGTCGGAAAACCGTGCAGCAGCAGCAACACCGGTTTGTCGGGCCTGCCGGCCTCCCGATAGAAGATTTTGACATCCTCGACGGTGACCGACCGGTAACGAACCGCCTGATCCGCGGCGATCGACGCCGCCGGATTCCATAGAAGGGCGATGGTCGCGAAGGTTGCGGCGAACAGGGTTCGGAACACGGATATCTCCTAGGTCAGGCTTTACGACTTGCGTTCAAGTCACCGCCGTCACACCAAGAATTCTCCCCCGAGACAATCACTACAATAAATGATACATTCTCTCGTTATTCGGGAGAATGAGATTGAGCAGGATTGACGATCTTCAAGCCTTCGTCGCCATCGTCGAAAAGTCCAATTTGACGGGTGCCGCGCATCATCTTGGCCGCTCGCTCCAGTCGGTCAGCCGATCGCTGGCCGCCGTCGAGCTCGACGTCGGGGTCGAGCTGATACGCAGGACGACACGGCGCTCGAGCCCGACGGAGGCCGGGCTTGCCTATTATCAGCGGCTGAAGGCCGCGTTGGAGGACATTGAAGAAGCCAAGCTCGAAGTTTCGCATCGAAGGGTAGAACCGTCCGGCCTGTTGCGTGTCAGCGGCCCGACCGGATTTGCAGCACTTCATCTGGTTCCCGCAACGGCCGCGTTCCTCAAGGCGCATCCCAGGATCGAGGTCGAGATCAGCACCTTCGACCGCCATATCGATCTGATCGAGGAAAACGTCGATCTCGCCGTCCAGATCGGGCCTCTGGCCGATTCAGTTTCCAAGGCGAGGCTCCTTGCCAATCTCCGGCGGGTATTCTTTGCAGCACCAAGCTACTTCGCCAAGTACGGCCGGCCCAGGCATCCCCGGGATCTCGCGAAGCATCAATGCATCGTTCGCACGGCGCGCGTGGGCAGCGACGTTTGGCCATTCACGATCGACGGCAAGGTCAGGACCATGAAGGTCTCCGGCCGTTTTCGCGCCAACGGCGCCGGCGTCATCAACGAAGCCGCAACCCAGGGCCTTGGGATTGCGATCGCGCCGCTTTGGCATATCCGGCCGCTGATCGACCAGGGCCTCGTCGAGGTGACCCTGACCCGGTTTGCTCCCCCACCCATCCCCGCGCATGCGACCTGGTCGGGGACGCGCGTGCTGCCGGCGAAAACCCGCATGTTCATCGATTTCCTGGCGCAACGATTCAAGGGAGCGCGCTTCTAGCGCCGTGTCTCACCCCATCGTCAGCGCCACGCGACCGATCGCCTTGCGGTCGGTCAGCAGCCGCATGGCGCGGGCGTAGTCTTCCAGCGGCAGGCGGTGCGAGATGTTGGGGCGGATTTTTCCGCCTTCGGCCCATTCGGTCAGCGCCTTGATCCGCACGGCGCCGAGCGCGGGATTCTTCCGCACCGCTTCGCCGGCGCGGACGCCGAGCACGCTGGCGCCCTTGATCATCAACAGATTGGTTTTCGCGAGCCCGATGCCGCCGGTGAAGCCGATGATCAGCAGGCGTGCGCCCCAGTTGATGCAACGCATGCTGTTCTCGAACACCTCGCCGCCGACGGGATCGAACACCACGTCGGCGCCGCGCCCGTCGGTGATACGCTTGACGGCGTCGCGGAACGGCTCGCGGTCGTAGCGCACGACATGGTCGGCGCCCTTTTCTTTGGCTATGGCGAGCTTGTCGTCGCTGGAAGCGGTCGCGACCACGGTGGCGCCGATCATCTTTCCGATCTCGACGGCGGCAAGACCGACGCCGCCGCCGGCGCCGTGCACCAGCAAGACTTCGCCGGGTTGCAGCCGGCCGCGATCGATCAGCGCATGATAGGCGGTGCCGTGGCCGGCCAGAAACGTCGCGCCCTCGGCGTAATCGAACGTCGAGGGCAGCCGTACCAGTTGCGACGGCGTAGCGACCGCCTCGTCGCAATAGGCGCCGTGCCGCATCTTGACGATCACCCTGTCGCCGACGGCGACGCCCTCCGCCGCGTTGACCTCGACGACATCGCCGGCGGCCTCCACGCCCGGCGTAAACGGCAGCGGCGGCTTGAGCTGATATTCACCGGCGGCCATCAGCACATCGGGAAAGTTGATCCCGGCGGCGCGAACGGCAATACGCACCTGGCCGGGCGGCAAAGGCGAAGACGGAAAGGTTTCCAGACGCAGACTTTCGGGCGGCCCGAGTTCGCGGCAGACAACGGCTTTCGGCATCAGGCGGCCTTTTCCTTCAGCCGCAGCACCGCTTCGCGGATCAGCGGCATGCGGTCGTTGCCGAAATACATGTCGGTCTTGTCGACAAAGATGGTCGGCGAACCGAAGCCGCCGCGCGCCATCACTTCATCGGTGTTGGCCTTCAATTGATCCTTGATCGCCTGCTGGCCGATGCCTTCGAAGAATTTGACCTGGTCGATGCCGGCCTTCTTGCAGACTTCGGTCAAAACCGAATCCTGCGAAATGTCCTTGTCGCCGCCCCAATAGGTCTCGAACACCGCGGTCGCGAACGGCACCATCTCCTGACCCAACCAGATGCAGCCGCGCATCGCCTTGACGCTGTTCACCGGAAACACCGTCGGCGGCATCTTGATCGAAAGCCCGGCCGAGCGGGCCCAGTCGGCGAGGTCCTTCTTCATGTAGCGCGCCTTCAGCGGCACCGGCGTCTCCCGCTGGGCATAGACACTGGGGTTGACGGTGTTGAAGATGCCGCCGACCAGGATCGGCCGCCAGCTGATGTCGACGCCGAGTTCTTTCGCGAGCGGCTGGATGTTGTGGAAGGCGAGATAGGTCCAGGGACTGGAACAGTCGAAGAAGAATTCGATCATGGGGTTTCCTTTTGGTGTGATTTTTCTCGGACCTCATCCTGAGAAGCGCGCCCTTGCGCGCGTCTCGAAGGATGAATGACGTGGCGCTATCGTGGCCTCATGGTTCGAGACGGCGCAAGCGCCTCCTCACCATGAGGGACTACTTACTTCTTCCCCGCCATCTCCTTCGCGGCCTGCCCGAACATGTTCTTGCGCGCCTCCTCGTCGAACGGCTCTTTCACGAACTTGCCGATCGCCAGCCCCGCCTGCACCTGCGGCCGGGCGCGGACGGCAGCGTACCAGCGCTTGACGTTCGGGTAATCGTCGAGCGTAAAGCCCTGCGCCTTGTGGGTCATGGTCCAGGGGAAGCAGGCGATGTCGGCGATCGAATAGTCGGCGCCGGCGACATAGGCGCCGGTCTTGCCCAGTTGGGTATCGAGCACACGATAGAGCCGCGCCGCCTCGTCGCGGTAGCGCTCGATCGCGTAGGGGATTTTCTCCGCGGCATAGAGCGCGAAATGGCCGTGCTGGCCGAGCATGGGCCCGAGCCCGCTCATCTGCCACATCACCCACTGGATCGCCTGTGAGCGGCCGCGCATGTCAGCGGGAAGAAACCGGCCGGACTTCTCGGCCAGGTAGATCAGGATCGCGCCGGTCTCGAACACCGAAAACGACCCGCCGCCATCGGCAGGCGCATGATCCACGATCGCCGGAATCCGGTTGTTCGGGCTGATGGCCAGAAATTCCGGCCGAAACTGCTCGCCGGCGCGGATGTTGACGGGAATGACGGTGTAGGGAAGCCCGAGTTCCTCCAGCATGATCGAGATTTTCCAGCCATTCGGCGTCGGCGCGTAATGCAGGTCGATCATGGCTCCCTCGGTGCCGGTCACCCCGGTTTATTCCCTGGTGACGGCGACTTTTGTTGTTCTGTACGCCGATCATAAGACATGGCAGACAGGCGCTCAATCAGGCAATCAGAGACTTGGCGGGAGGCCATCATGCTGTTTCCAACCACCATCGCGGGATCGCTGCCGAAGCCGGAATGGCTGGCCGAGCCGAACACGCTATGGGCGCCCTGGAAGTCCAAAGGCGACGAGCTGACCCGCGCCAAGCGCGACGCCACCCTGCTGGCGGTGAAGCTGCAGGAAGATGCCGGCATCGATATCGTCACCGAGGGCGAACAGGCCCGCCAGCATTTCGTCCACGGCTTTCTGGAGAAGATCGAGGGCATCGATTTCGCCCACAAGGTCGAGATGGGCATCCGGAAAGACCGCTACAAGGCGATGGTGCCGCAGGTGGTGGCGCCGCTGACCTTGAAGGGCCGCGTCCATGCCGACGAGGCCCGCGTCGCCCGCACCCACACCACACACAAACTCAAGTTCACCCTGCCCGGCCCGATGACCATCATCGACACCATCGCCGACCAGTATTACGGCGACCGGGTCAAGATGGCGTTCGCCTTTGCCGAACTGTTGAACCAGGAAGCCAAGGCGTTGCAGGCCGACGGTGTCGACGTGATCCAGTTCGACGAGCCCGCCTTCAACGTCTACATGGACGAGGTCTCGGACTGGGGCATCAAGGCGCTGGAGCGCGCCGCGGAGGGCCTCACCTGCGCCACCGCTGTGCACATCTGCTACGGCTACGGCATCAAGGCCAACACCGACTGGAAGGAAACGCTCGGCAAGGAGTGGCGGCAGTACGAGGACATTTTTCCGGCAATCGCCAAAAGTCCGATCCAGCAGGTCGCGATCGAATGCCGCAATTCGAAGGTGCCGCTGGATCTGCTGGCGCTGTTGACCGGCAAGATCGTCCAGGCCGGCGTGATCGATGTTGCCAGCGACACGGTCGAGACCGCCGAGGATGTGGTCAAGACGATCGAGGCTGTTTCGAAATTCGTGCCGAAGAGCAACATCGTCGCGACCACTAATTGCGGGATGGCGCCGATGCGACGGGATATCGCGGAAGCGAAGCTGATGGCGCTGGGTGCGGGTGCGAAACTGGCGCGGCAGCGGTTGGGATAGTTCCGTCATTCCAGGGCGTGCGAAGCACGAGCCCAGAATCCATAACCACGATAATGAGTATGGATTCCGGGCTCGCGACTACGTCGCGCCCCGGAATGACGAAGCATTAAACGGCACTCCCGTGCAGCACCGGCCGATACCCCGCCGATATCGCCCGTAACGTCGACGGCGGCGTCAGCAGCATCGCGTTGTCGATTGCGTGATCCGCCTTGCGATACCCCGCCATCGACCATTGCAGCGCCCTGCCCTGTAGCACGAGAAAACTCTCCGCACCCGCCTGCACCATCGCGCCATCGGGCAAATCCCGCGACCGCACCGGCAGCGGATGCAACCGTTTCTTGGCCCCATCCAGCCGTTCGCTATGCAGCACCTTGTCCATGTCGCGCGCGAGAATTTCTTTGACGCCATTGCCCTGCTGCCACGCCGCGCGAAAACGGTTGGCGTCGTCGCGGCGGCAGAAGAAGCACGGGCGGTGGCCGGCCGCGAACGCGGTGGCTTCGTCGAGAAAGAACAACTCGGTCCAGCTGCGGCCGCCCATCACCTTGCGGCGCCAGCCGCGGAATTCGCAGACGCAGGTGATCCAGGCCGGGCTCGACCAGCGTTTTTTCAGCAGAGTTTTGGTGGCGGGGTCGTGGATGATGCCACGATTGCCGGTGAAGATACCACGATGCGGATCGGCGACGATATCGCCGGTGGGGGTGACGCGGTTTTGGAGCGGCATGTTGCGAACCTACGACCGACCACCGCCGTCATTGCGAGCGAAGCGAAGCAATCCATGTGGCTGTAGAAAGATGGATTGCTTCGTCGCTCCGCTCCTCGCGATGACGGCTACGCTGCCCCGTCGCGGATCGGCGGCTGGAACGACAGCGCGGTATCCCAGGGAAAGAAGATCCAGGTGTCCTGCGAGACTTCGGTGATGAAGGTATCGACCAGCGGACGGCCCTTGGGCTTGGCGTAGACGGTGGCGAAATGAGCGTCCGGCATCATGTCGCGGACCAGCCGTCCGGTCTTGCCGGTGTCGACGAGGTCGTCGACGATGAGCAGCCCCTTGCCGGTGCCATTGCCGAGCTTGGCGGTAGCGTCGGAAACGCCCTTCAGCACCTGAAGCTCGCCCTGCTTGTCGTGATCGTAGCTCGCGATGCAGACGGTATCGATCACGCGCACACCGAGTTCGCGCGCCACGATCGCGGCCGGCACCAGCCCGCCGCGGGTGATGGCGATGACCGCATGAAACGGCCCGACCTCGTTGAGCCGCCAGGTCAGCGCCCGACAATCCCGGTGAAACTGGTCCCACGACACCGGAAAGGCCTTGCCCGCCCGCTCCTGCGCGCTCAGTTCCTGAGCATCCGCTACCATTGTGTTCTCCTGTATTTTCGAACGCGCAGCTCTAGCTTGTGTTTGACGCGTTTTCTTGACGCGAACCGGTATCCACTTCGCTCGGGAACGCTATGATCCGCCAGCGCGGGCGTGGATCGCCGCCAGCATGTCCTTCACCGCGGTCATCGCCGCCGCCAGCTTTTCCGGATCGCGCGAGCGGACCACGAGGTTGGTGTTCGGCTTTTTGTCCTCGTCCTGGAACGGATAGCTGCCGATGATGGTGTCGGGATGGGCATTGGCGATGTCCCGCAGCGGCCCGCCGATGTCGCCTTCGCGCGCGTTGGCGCGAACGGTGTCGGACAGCATCCGCACGCCCGACTTCAGCTTGGGGGCGACGATATCCATCATCGCCTGCATGATGGTGGGAATGCCGGCCATCACGATGACATTGCCGAGCTTGAAACCGGGCGCCAGGATGGTCGCGCTCTGGATCAGCTCGGCGCCGTCGGGCACGCGGGCCATGCGCAGCCGCGCCTCGTTGAGGTCCTGTTCGGTCCAGCGCTCCCGAAAGCGCGCCACCACTTCGGGGTGGTGGTCGATCCCGACCCCGAACGCCTTGGCGACGCTGTCGGCGGTGATGTCGTCATGGGTCGGCCCGATGCCGCCCGTGGTGAAGACGTAGTTGTAGCGATGCCGCAGCGCATTCAGAGCGGCGATGATGTCGGCCTCCTCGTCGGCGACGACGCGGACTTCCTTGAGGTCGATACCGATATTGGTCAGGTACTCGGCGATAAAGCCGATGTTCTTGTCCTTGGTCCGGCCGGACAGGATCTCGTCGCCAATGACCAGAATTCCCGCCGTGACGATCTCACTCATGTCTCTCTTTCCCCACCTGTCCCAACCGTATTCCGGGATCGGAATACGGTCTATTTTCTAGTTTCGCGCATTTTCGGGCGGCTAACCGGACCCCACTTAGCCATAAAATGCGCGCTCGACATTGCGCACGCAACGCATTGAAGTCACGGGGGTTTGCTGCCGAAATAAGCACCCGGCAGCCCCTTTTTAGGGCACCACGGCCAAACTACCCATACCAAATGCCGTTAGCCCTTGCATATCGTGCTGGCCCGACCCTTGCTACCATCCCGTCAAGTCATGCACTGTGTCGTATGGCTCATGGCTTCCAGAGATAGTCAGGATTTATGGCAGTCGCCTTTGATGAAATGAACCTGCCCGGCGGCGAGCTCC
Source organism: Xanthobacteraceae bacterium (assembly GCA_019748335.1). GTDB lineage: Bacteria > Pseudomonadota > Alphaproteobacteria > Rhizobiales > Xanthobacteraceae > Bradyrhizobium. The sequence goes on along the minus strand of JAIEPP010000080.1, from coordinate 2,426 downwards.
GCTCGGCCTACCATGAGCTTTCCCGCTGGCTGAAGGAAACGCCGCCCGAAGCCCTGGAGTATCGCCGCCAGGAAGCGGAACTGCTGTTCCGACGGATCGGGATCACCTTTGCGGTCTATGGCGACGCCGAGGCCCAGGAGCGGCTGATCCCGTTCGACGTGATCCCCCGGATCTTCTCGGCCAAGGAATGGACCCTGCTGGAAAAGGGCCTGAAACAGCGGGTCCGCGCGCTGAACATGTTCCTGCGCGACATCTACCACGGCCGCGACATCCTCCGCGCCGGCATCATTCCGGATGACCTGATCTTCCAGAACCCGGTGTTCCGTCCCGAGATGAACGGCCAGGACGTGCCGCACGACGTCTACGTCCATATCGCCGGGATCGACATCGTCCGGGTCGACGCCGACAATTTCATCGTGCTGGAGGACAATGCGCGCACGCCCTCGGGCGTGTCCTACATGCTGGAAAACCGCGAAATCATGATGCGGCTGTTTCCGGACCTGTTCGCCCGCCACCGCGTCGCACCCGTGGAAAAATATCCCGACGAGTTGCTGTCGGCGCTGCGCTCGGTGGCGCCGCTGTCGGCCTCGGCGGAGCCGACGGTCGCGCTGATGACGCCCGGCGTCTACAATTCCGCCTATTACGAACACTCGTTTTTGGCCGACAAGCTCGGCATCGAACTGGTCGAGGGCCGCGACCTCATCGTCAAGAACGACGAAGTATTCATGCGCACCACCGAGGGGCTCAAGCGCGTCGACGTGATCTACCGCCGCGTCGACGACGATTACCTCGACCCCTTGACCTTCCGGCCGGATTCCGCGCTCGGCGTCCCCGGGCTGATGTCGGCCTATGCCGCCGGCAACATCACGCTGGCGAACGCGGTCGGCACCGGCATCGCCGACGACAAGGCGATCTATTCCTACATGCCGGAAATCGTGAAGTTCTATCTCGCCGAAGAACCGATCCTGAAGAACGTTCAGACCTGGCGCTGCCGCGAGCCGAAGGACCTGTCCTATGTGCTCGACAATCTCAGCGAACTCGTGGTCAAGGAAGTGCACGGCTCCGGCGGCTACGGCATGCTGATCGGACCTGCCGCGACCAAGGCGACGATCGAGGCCTTCCGCGACAAGCTCAAGCGCGAACCTGAGGGTTTCATCGCCCAGCCGACGCTGGCGCTGTCGACCTGCCCGACCTGCACCGCGTCAGGCCTCGCGCCGCGCCATGTCGATCTCAGGCCGTTCGTGCTGACGGGACGCGATCACGTCACCATCGTGCCGGGCGGGCTGACACGGGTCGCGCTGAAGGAAGGCTCGCTGGTGGTCAATTCGAGCCAGGGCGGCGGCACAAAAGATACCTGGATACTGGACGAATAGAGATGCTGTCGCGCACCGCCGAAAACCTGTACTGGCTGGCCCGCTATGTCGAGCGGGCCGAATATCTCGCGCGCACCATCGATGCGACCTTGCGGGTGACCGCGCTGCCGGCGGCCTATATCGGCAAGACCAACGAGTGGGACTCAGCCCTTCTCACCGCCGGCGTCAGCGCCAGTTTCTACGAGGCCTATCAGGAAGCCAACGAGCAGAACGTCGTCGAGTATCTGGCGTTTTCGCCGGCCAACCCCTCGTCGATCAAGAACTGCATCGAGGCCGCCCGGCTCAATTCGCGCTCGGTCCGCACCGCGCTGACGTCGGAGATGTGGGACACCATCAACTCGGCCTGGATCGAACTCGGGGAACTCTGGGGCAAAGGCACCTCGAGCCGCGAGGAACTGGCAAAGTTCCTGCGCTTCGTGCAGGAGACCTCGCTGCGGTTCGACGGCTCGGCCTACCGCACCATGCTGCGCAACGACGCCTACTGGTTCTCGCGGCTCGGCCTGCATCTGGAACGCGCCGACAACACCGCGCGCATTCTCGACGTCAAGTATCACGTGCTGCTGCCCGAGGAAGAACATGTCGGCGGCCCGCTGGACTACTATCAGTGGACCTCGATCCTGCGCTCGGTGTCGGCGTTGACGGCCTATCACTGGGTCTACCGCGAGACGCTGAAACCCTGGCTGATCGCCGATCTCCTGATCCTCAACGACACACTGCCGCGTTCGCTGGCGAGCTGCTACAGCAACCTGGTGCGCAATCTCGACCAGATCGGCGTCGCCTATGGCCGCCAGGGCGCCTCCCAGCGCCACGCCCGCGGCGTCCGCAACCGGCTCGAACACAGCCATATGGACGATATCTTCCAGCATGGCGTCCATGAGTTCATCCAGGAGTTCCTGGCGGATAATTCACGGCTCGGCGAAATCATCACCAAGCAATATCTGATCTGACGAGTTAAAGTTACGCGCTCTTAAATTCAATCATGGCCGGGCTTGTCCCGGCCATCCACGTCTGCTTTGAGAAGGAAGAAAGACGTGGATGCCCGGCAGCGCAGAC
>JAIEPP010000488.1 GCA_019748335.1 Xanthobacteraceae bacterium | reverse complement strand
GAAATCTCCGCTCCATCCCACACTCCATCTTTTCCTCTAAGATAAAGTGTTGCGTCGATCGGTTGAGACCGCCGGCGCATTGCGGACTTGAAACCGACAATGCCTCAGGTCCGAAAAATGCCCCGCGGAAGGTTACCTTTCGTGCTGCTGAAATGCTGCGGCTTGATCGATGGGTCCGGCGTTGGGGGCGGATCCGGTTGAGCGCTCAAAGACGAACCGGGAGGTCACGGGTACTTCCGCCTCGGGTCTGCCGTCTTGACCGATAAGGATCAAGCCGGCACCGCCATTGGCTACGTTGAGAATGATCGGCTCGCCGTTCCATGTCTTGATCGGCGCCATCCCGATGGTGAGAAACTCTCCCATGGGCTGGTCGAAATACTGGATGCGCAACTGGGGACCGACCTCGGGCCTCGCAAGTTCGATGCCGACTTGTCGAGCGCGGACGTAGAGATCGGCCAAGGTCACGGTCTCGGACGAAAACCCCAGTTGCGCCGGCGTGACCAGAACCAGTTCCGCCTCCGCCTTGTCGGGAGCAAGGGCGAACGCCGGCCGCGCAAGGATCTCGCCGGCCTGGTCGCCGACATGGCACCCCAGATCGTCCAGATGATTGCGCAGCTCGAGCGGCCCGGCGAAGGTGCCGATCGCGATGGTCTTCCAGCTATTGATATCGCGCCCGGCCATCGCGCGCCGTATGGTCCCGGCTTGACCTATCGCGTTTCCTCGATGCGATAGGTTTGATGGCAGGCGACACAATTTCTCATCGTATCTGCAAGTGTCTTGTTGATTTGTGCCGCCGGCGCTCGCGCAGCCGCCTGTTCGGCAATCTGGTCAAAGCCGCCCCGAACCGAGCCAAACATCGACTTCCAGGCTTCGCTTTCCTTCGCGGACAAGGTAGCGGGCCGAGCCAGCGTGGCATTGGCCTTGCGGCCGCGCGCTGCTGCCTCGCGCGCCACCACGTCCATGTCGTTCGAGCCAAGTCCTTCCTCGATCACCACGATGGAGGACAGCAACAGTCGCATCTGCTCCAGCACGAAGGCTTTCTCCGTGTCGGTTCGCTGCACGGGCTCACGGCTATCGGCCGCTTCGCCGGCGCCTGATGGAGACGCATCCGCCCCGAACAACGCCCACAGGACGACGATGATCGGAGCGATCCGGTAACGCATGATGAAACTCCCTGGATTCGGCTTACGCTGTCCGCGCTCGAGTTTGAAATCTGGAAATGGATCGCTCGCAGCGCCGAGAATCGTCTCGCGCCGGCTTACTTCCGTTCGATCAGAAGGGCTCGACAGTCGGATGCGCTGACATTCTCAGCCGTATGCGAGACCGTGATGGGGCCCGTGTTGGCCACGCCGGCCTGATTCTTCAATTCGCGCGTCGTGCCGTCCGGATTGTGGACCCGTATGGTGCAATCATCGAGCGCGTAGGCTACGAAAGGAAGCGGATGCGAATGCGGCTTGTCCGTCGAACCCTTCTTCCAGGTCGCGGCGATGACACGAAAGTTCTGATCTTCGAAGATGACCTTATAGACCGTCGGGTCGGCTTGATAGGAAGGAGGAACGCCCTGCGCCACGGCTGATCCGATCCAGATCGCTGCAATGCCCAGTCCAAACATCGAACGTATGACCATAACAAAATTCCTTTGAGAAGAATATCGAGGTGAAGTCGCCAAAGCGGGGCGACATGAGCTACGGCTCGCCGCTGAGCCTAGCCTCTCCGTGCGAAATGCAGTCGGAACACTTTGCGCCTATCAAAGGCGCGGACAGGAGCGCTGACAGGAGGGTGTGGGACGTCCCGCGGGCAATGAACGTGTATGGCGCCGGGCGGATCTAACCAGCGTCGCCGCCGCAGGACCACAACGGCGATCCACGCAAGGTTTTCCAACCGTCCAACAAGTTTTCGGTCACACTTGAACCGGCCGCTCTCAGAATGGCCGATCGGGGGTTCGTTTGTGCCTTTTGTCGCCAGACCCGTTCGGCTCGGGACAGCCGCCGGGTTTCCTGACCGGCTATCTGATAGGATGCGCCGTGCTATGCGCACTCTTCGTCGCGCAGCTCGTTGTGCTGGCATTGTTGCAGTAATCTGCTGCGGATGATTGCCGCTTGGCGCTAGAGAATGCCCAGCGCGGCCGCGTTATCGCGGTCGGTTTGCTTGTGCCGGACGGCCGCAAGCGCCCGGCTGCACGCGGCGAACGCATCGCCTGAGCGCGCCCCGAACTTCTCGCAGATCTCGCGGTTCTCATCCGCGAGCGTCCTCTCAAGCTGTTCGCTCGCAGCCACGCGCATGGCTGGGCCGGCAATGAAGAGCGCATACAATCCGAACAGCAGCAAGGCGGCAAGCAGCAGCAAGTAGCCGAGCGCAGGCATCGAAGCCCGAGCGGCAGCGGGAGCATTTCCGTTAGCCATGGTCATGAAGGTCCTTTGCGCAATCAATTTGGGGAAGCGATAAAATTCACGCCGACGAGGGTCGAACGCGTGCGGAATACAACGAGAACAATATAAGCCGGCGAGGCCAATTCGCGTCTGGAAAACATTGCGCAGATCGCGACAGGCTCTTAGGTTGGTGGCGAGCTGGACGGAGGGGGCTTTGGAAAGAGACGAGCTTGAGCGCCTCGCCGGGGGCAGGTTGCGCCTGACTTTCGAGGAGATCGTGAACCACCCCCGCCTGCCGGAGGCGCGGCGTATCTATCTCGACAGCTTCCTGCGTGTCTACGAGGGCGATCCGTTTGTGGTCCGGCTGCTGCTGCAGGCCGGGCGCTTCCTGGTCTTTCACCTCGCGGCCGTGCTGGAAGCAACCCAGGACCTGTCGCGGCGCGAAACCTGGTTCACCGTTGCTGCCTTGAAGCAGCAGATCAGGATGTTCGGATTTGCGAGTGACCGGCAGGTCGACCATCTCGTGGCGCGCTTGCGGGAAGTCGGCTTCCTCGAACAGCAGCCCGCCCCCGACGACGGCCGCGTGCGCTTGCTCGTGATCACGGACAAGCTTCGTGCGCATCACACCGAGTGGCTTGCGGCACATTACGTGCACCTCGCAGCGCTCTATCCCGAGCATGATTACGGCCCGGTGCTGGCGCGCGATCGTGCCTTTCACGTCCTGCATTGCGGCAAGTGTTTTCCGTTCGGTGCGGTGTCCGCCCGGTTGATGATGACGCTGCCCGACACGATGCTGTTCTTCAACCACGCGGCCGGCCCCCTGATCCAGAATGCGGCGTTGAAGGCAGCAATGGACGCCGGCGATCCGAACGCCGAGGTGCCCTACAATGAAGCCGCCGATCGCTTCGGCGTCTCGAGAACGCATGTCCGCAACCTCATGAACGATGCGCAGGCGGCGGGCCTGGTCAGGATCAGCGGGCGCGGCGGCCGCTACATCACGATCCTGCCGCGCTTCTGGGCGAGCTATGACCGGGGCCTTGCCGTTGGCATGTACCTGCATGATGCCGTGAACATCGTCGCCATGCGCGACTGGAACGCACGTCGCAATGAGCCCGCCGCAACACTTCAGCTCGCCGAGCCGTAAAACACCTTGCCACTTGCCTTCTGTTCTCGCCGCCACCTACAAGGATTAGGATTTTCACTCCTGCGCCGGCCGGTTGCCTCTTCGACGGGTATCCGCTCGCAAATTGAGGATATGACGCAGCCTGGCCAGATCACGCCATGATCGGCGCGGCACGCATGGTACCGGCGTTACTCAGGCTGTCGGCGAGATAGTTGGCGAGTTCGCTGACGACGCGGGAATTGCTGCGCCGCCCTTGCGAATAGACCAGTTCGACTGAGGGCAACTGCGGCAGCCGCATCCCGTGACGTACGACGCGCAACGGCGGCGTCACCAGCGCCCGTGCCAGTACCGTCAGCCCCATGCCTTCGACGGCTGCCGATTTGAGGCATTCGAAGCTCGGGCTGACGAAGCTGAGATGCCATGGCCGCTTGTGATCCTGTAGTGCCGCCACCGCAAAGCGGCGATAGGCGCAGCCCTCGGGAAACAAGATCAGCGGCACCGATTCTTTTGCACCCGCAACAAAGTTCGGGCCGCTGACCCAGACCAGTTGCTCACGCAATGCGACGGTCCCCAGTTTTGCGCCGGTCTCCTGCTTGAAGAACGCCAGATCGAATTCGCCGCGCGCACTTCGTTTCTGCAGGTTTTCCGACTGGTTGGCCTCGACCTCCAGCCCGACCATCGGATGCTTGTTCTTGAAGCGCGCCAGCCAGGAGGTGAAATCGCGGCCGAAGAAATCGAGGGGCACGCCGAGCTTGACGAAGCCGGTCAGTACGTCGTCCGACATCGACGCATAGGCCTCGTCGTTGAGCTGCAAGATCTGCCGCGCGTATTGCACCAGCTTGCCGCCCTCCGACGTCAGTTCGATGACCCGGCCCTTGCGCCGCGCCAGCAGGCCCTTGCCGATCTGGGTTTCGAGCTTGGCGAGTTGCTGGCTCACGGTGGATTGCGAGCGGCCGACGCTCTCGGCCGCGCGCGAGATGCTCATCGTATCCGCCACGACCAGGAATGAGCGCAGGCAATCGATATCGAAATTCATGGTCGCGCTCCATTATCGGAAATGCCGATATCGATCATCGCTATTATTCATTTTGTCACTTCACGACCCGCCCGTAAAGACGTAGTGCCCGCCTTGCGCATGTCCGCGCCGGATCGGCCAACCGCAGCAATGCGGGAACAACCCGCCCCGCGCCCGCCCGCATCGGATCACCGATGCCGCTGGTGTGAAGGATGCGGTTTGAGCAGCAAAACGGGAGGGGATCATGGTTCGCAACGGGGCCTCGTTAGAGGCTGCGCACACTTCGGTCAGGCAATTGATCGCGGAAAAGCTGAAATACCTGGTGCCGATGACGATCATTTTCATGGTCGGCTACATCGGCCTCACCGTGCTCGCCGGATTTGCCAGGGACCTGATGGCCGTCAAGGTGATCGGTTCGGTCAATCTCGGCTTCGTGCTGATCGCGCTCAACTACCTGCTCTCGTGGCTGCTTGCCATCGTCTACGGCCGCGTGGCCAGCGATGTTTTCGATCCGCTTGCCGCCAAGGCGGCAGCGCAAATCAAGGCGGCGCACTGACATGAGCATCACGCTTGGCATCTTCTGCGTCATTTTGCTGATCACGCTCGGCATCACCTATTGGGCGGCGAAACGCACCGCCACCACCGCCGACTTCTACGCCGCCGACAGCCAGCTCACCGCATCGCAAAACGGCTTTGCGCTGGCCGGCGACTGGTGCAGCGCCGCGGCGTTCCTCGGATTTACCGGGCTGACGGCACTGTACGGCATGGACGGCGCGTTCTACGCGCTCGGCCCGCTGGTCGCGTTCTGCACCGTATCGTTCCTGATTGCCGAGCCGATGCGCAACACCGGCAAATATACCCTTGGCGACGTCATCCGCAGCCGGATGCAATCGCGCCCCTCGCTGCTGGCGGCGATCGCCGGCACTGTCGTGGTCAACTTCGCCTATCTGATGCCGCAGATGGCCGGCGCCGGCGTGCTGGTGCGGCTGCTTACCGGAATCTCCTATGACTGGGCGGTGATCTTCGTCGGCGTCGCCATGATCGTCTACGTTGCGTTCGGCGGCATGCTGGCCACCACCTGGGTGCAGATCGTCAAGGCGGTGCTGATGCTGAGCGCCGGCGCCATCATTCTGGTCATGATACTGTCGCTGGTGCATTTCAATCCGCTGATGCTGTTCGCCGACGCCGAGCAGAAATATTCCGCGAAATACCTGCTGCCGGGCAATTATCTGAAGAACCCGTTCGACCAGATCTCGCTCGGGCTCGGTTACGTGCTCGGCCTGGCCGGACTGCCGCATGTGATGACGCGGTTCTATACCGTGCCGGACGCCAAGACGGCGCGACGCTCGGTGGTGTGGGTGATGTTTCTGGCCGGCGCCTTCTTCGCAGGGACTACGCTGTTCGGATTGGCCGCCGCGAATTTCGTCGGCCAGGACGTGATCCGCGCCGCCGACAAGGGCGGCAACCTGACGCTGCCGCTGCTGGCGCAATATCTCGGCGGCGGCAAGGGCACCTTCGGCGGCGACCTCATGCTCGGCTTCGTTGCCGCCGTGGCCGTCGCCACCATTCTGGCCGTGGTCTCGGCGTTGACGTTATCGACCTCGAGCGCGATCGCACACGATTTCTACGTCAATTGGATCAAGCGCGGACAGGTCGACGGCAAGCAGGAGGTCTGGATCGCGCGTATTGCCGCGGTCGTCATCGGCGTGCTGGCGATCGCGCTCGGCATCCTGGCACAAGGCGTCAACGTCGCGGTGCTGGTGATCCTGGCGATCTGCGTCGCCGCCAGCGCCAACTTTCCGGTCCTGATCCTGTCGCTGTTCTGGCGGCGCTTCAACACCGGCGTCGTGATCGGCGGCATGACGGTCGGCCTGATCTCGTCGGTGGTGCTGGCAATGATCGGACCGGCGATGCGTGGCGCCGACGCGCTGTGGCCTTTGGTCAACCCGACCGTGGTGTCGTTGCCGCTGGGTTTCCTCGGCGCCTATCTCGGGACGCTGATTGCCGGGCGCGACGCCGAGAACGAAAAGCGCTTTGACGCGTTCCTGCTGCAGGTTCACACCGGCGTGGTTCCAAAGTAAATCGGTGCGCGCCCCGATCATCGATGTAAGCTGCGGCCAACCGCGGCGAAAGCAAACAAAAGAGTACCTATCGTGACGATCAAAGCTGTTGTGTTCGATGCCTATGGCACCCTCTACGACGTTCAGTCGGTGGCCGCCGTCACCGACAAGGCGTTTCCCGGTTACGGCGAGATCATCACCCAGATCTGGCGGATGAAGCAGCTCGAATACACCTGGCTGCGCTCGCTGATGCGCCGCTATGAGGATTTCTCCGTGATCACCCGGGAGTCGCTGGCCTATACGCTTCGGTGCCTGGGATTGAAGAGCGACCCCGGCGTCTTCGAGGAGATCATGTACAAATATCTCCACCTAGACCTCTATCCCGACGCCACGGCGGCGCTGGCGGCGATGGGCGGCTGCAAACTGGCAATCCTTTCCAACGGCAGCACGGACATGCTCAACGCGCTGGTCCGCAACAGCGGATTGGACCGCGTGCTGGACGCCACCATCAGCATCGACTCTCGGAAAATCTTCAAGCCGTCGCCGGACGCCTACACCCTGATCGAGCAGAATCTCGGCGTATCGCCGTCCGAGGTGCTGTTCGTGTCGTCTAACCCCTTCGACGCCTGCGGCGCCAAGTCGTTCGGGCTCAACGTTGCCTGGATCGAGCGGGTCACCACGGATGCCATGGCGCTCGCCTGCGTCAAGAGCGACCTGATGGCGCCGCTGACCATGTTCAAGGCGATCCGGATGCAGATGGACGAACTCGGACTGGAGCCGGACTATCGAATCAAGCAACTGGCCGACCTGCCCGGGTTGCTGGCCTCGTTGAATTGACACGCTGCCGGTGGCGTGACGGGCCGGGCCGGATCCCGAAGTCAGCTCTGCCCGGGCTGGCAGAATGGAGTATGATCGCCATGAGTTGGAAAAACACCATCCTTGCAGGCGTTCTCCTGATGGCATCGCATTCCCAGGCATCGGCAGACAGCGGCCTGATCACGAAGCCGAGCAAATACAGCGTCCAGCAAACCGTCGAGAAATTCGAGGCCGCGGTCAAGTCGAAGGCTGCAGGCGGGTGGGTCGTCTTCAGCCGGATCGATCACGCCGCCGCGGCAAAGGACGCCGGACTGGAGATGCGCCCGCGAACGGTGATCGTTTTCGGCAATCCGAAGGCAGGACGCCTGCGATGATCAAAAGCGCCACGCTGGCGATCGATCTTCCGATGAAGGCGCTGGTCTGGCAGGACGACGCGGACAAGGTCTGGCTGACCTACAACGCCAGCGAATACAGCGCGAAGGAAATTTATCCGCGACATGGCCTCACAGTGCCGGATGAAGCCGCGCAAGCGCTGGCAAAATTTCTCGCCGACGTCAGCGACCAGAGCACGCGATAATTCATTTGTATCAGCACGCCTCACTCAGGGAGACGCCCAGTGTCCGCAACCCTTTCGCAGCAGCTCGATGAATTTCTGGCCGGCTGGAAGCAGCGCGTACCGCCCGAGCGCCAGGCCGCCATGGAGCGCCATATCGCGCATCTGACGGAGACCGCGGCCGGCGAGAATGCGAAGCAGGTTGGCGACCAGGCGCCCGACATCGTCCTGCCCGACGCGACCGGGCAATCCTTTGCCGTCGCCGATCTGCTGGCGAAGGGACCGGTCATCGTGACGTTCTATCGTGGCGGCTGGTGTCCGTATTGTAACCTGGAACTGAAAGCGTATCAGGCCGTGCTGGCGCGTATCACGGCTGCCGGCGCCAGCCTGGTCGCGATCAGCCCCGAAAAGCCCGACGATACGCTCAGCACGACTGAGAAAAATGCCCTCACCTTTCCGGTGCTGAGCGATGTCGGCCAGAAGGTCGGAAAGGCGTTTGGCCTAGTCTACGCATTTACCGATGAACTGCGCAGCGTGTATGACGGGTTCAAGCTCGATATTCCCGGCAAGAACGGTTCGCCCGACGAATGGGCCCTGCCGCTGTCGGCGACCTATGTGATCGGGCCGGACGGGCGAATTCGGTTCGCGGATACCAGCGTCGATTATCGCCGCCGCACCGATCCGCTGGAAGTTCTCGGGGTGCTGGAGCATCGGGCCGCCGCGGAATGAGGCTTACCGCGGACGGGCCGACGGGAATCGTCCGCACGTTGACGACCTGATCGCGGTTGGCTATTCGGATCGTGCGGCCGTCGCGCCGCCGCGTGGGAATTCAACAGCATGAGCATCGAGTCCGTTCGTGCCTTCTTCGCCGAGAAGGCGCCCGACATTGCAGTGATCGAATCGACGATGAGTTCGGCCACCGTGATCCTTGCCGCCGAAGCCTATGGCGTCGAGCCGGCGCGGATCGCCAAGACGCTGTCGTTGCGCGTCGGCGACCGCGTGGTGCTGATCGTCGCCGCCGGCACCTCGCGGATGGACAACAAGAAGGTGAAGGCGCAGTTCGGGGGCAAGCCAAAGATGCTCGGCGTCGACGAAGTTGCGGAAATCACCGGCCACGAAGTCGGCGGCGTCTGCCCGTTCGGCCTGAAGACGCCGCTGCCGGTCTATTGCGACGTCTCGCTCAAGGCGTTCGACATCGTGGTGCCGGCCGCGGGCTCGACCCACAGCGCGGTGCGCATCGCGCCGGAGCGGATGGCGAAACTGACCGCGGCCGAATGGGTCGATGTTTGTCAGCCGCCGTCGGCACCCGAACAGGCGGACGGCGTGTCCGCCTGAGTTGACCGGGGACCCAACACCGAGCAGATTGGGATTTCATCTTCGAAAGTCGATTTTGATGCGCCCTTTTGCTCCCTGCTCCATCTGCCTGCTCGTTGTCACAGCGTCATTCGCGGCGATCGCTTCCGCCAGTGCCGATGACAAGCCGAAGTGGACGATGATGAGCAGCAGCAGCGAGGTTTCGCTTGTTTACGGCGACGGCTCGGAGGAAAGCGATCTCGTCCTGAGCTGCAAGCCGCGCAGCAACAGCGTCAGACTTTTCATCGGCGAAACCGACGCTTCGCTGAAGCCGAAGATGCAGGTGACGGCATCCGTCACCGTTGGAGCCGCCAAGGCTACCGTCGCCGGCAAGGCCGTGCCGAACGAACTGGCGGGGGTGCCGAGTTTTGTCGGAGAACTGTCCGCCACCGATCCGCTGTTCGATGCAATGGCCACCGCACCCATCATCGCCTTGAAGGTGGCAAAGACCGCCAAGGACATTTCACTCAAGACGATGGGCAGCAAGGCCCTGGCATTCAGCAAAGCCTGCCGGAAACCCTGATCGTCGTGTCGAGCGACCGCGTCCCGGCAAACGATTATTGATCGTCGTACGGACGGGGCTGCGTCGCGCG
>JAIEPP010000408.1 GCA_019748335.1 Xanthobacteraceae bacterium | reverse complement strand
GCGGTCTTTCGCCCGGAAAGTCTCGAAGGCGCGGCGGACACCGCCAAGGAAGGATTCCGCCGACGGCTGCGAAAACAGGAATCCGGTTTCGCCGTCCTTGATGGTCTCGGCCAACCCGCCGGTCTGGTGGCCGATCGGCAGCGAGCCGAAACGCTGCGCATACATCTGGCTCAGCCCGCACGGCTCGAAGCGCGACGGCATCAGCGTGAAATCGCTGCCGGCAAAAATGCGACGTGCCTGTCCGTCGTTGAAACCGATGACGACGCCGATCGCGTCCGGCCGGCGCCGATGCGCGTCGACCAAGGCTTGCTCGATCGCTGGCTCGCCGCTGCCGGTGACGACGATCTGCCCGCCGGCCTCGATGATCTCATCGGCGGCGGATAACACGAGATCGATACCCTTCTGGTGAACGAGGCGTGCGACCAGCCCGAAGATCGGGCCGCGCGACACCGCCAAGCCGAACTGCTTGCGGACGTAGTCGGAATTGGCCTGCTTGCCTTCCCAATCGCCGGGAGCAAATTGCTGGGCCAGCGACGCGCAGGCGCGGGGATCCCAGCTTTCGTCGATGCCGTTCAGGATGCCGGTTAATTCCGAAGCGTCCGAACGCTGGCGCAGCAGGCCTTCCAGCCCGCAGCCGAGTTCCGGCGTGGTGATCTCCTTGGCGTAGGTCGCGCTGACGGTGGTGAGGTGGGAGGCATAGACGAGGCCGCCCTTGAGGAACGACATCTTGTCGTAGAATTCGAGCCCGTCGATATGGAAGGAGCTTTCCGGCGCCCCGATCCGGCGCAGCGACTCCCGGGGAAACAGCCCCTGATAGGCCAGATTGTGGATGGTCAGGATCGAGGGAATTTTTGAGTTCTTCCAGGCGAGGTAGGCCGGCGCCAGCGCGGCCTGCCAGTCGTTGGCGTGGACCAGGTCGGCTGCCCAATTCTTGTCCAGAGTGCCCATGGCAAGCTCGGCCGCCGCCGACGCGAACCGTCCGAAGCGGACGTCGTTGTCCGGCCAGTCGCGCCCCTGTTCGTCGCCGTAGGGGTTGCCCGGCCGGTCGTACAACTGGGGGCAGAGCAGGACGTAAATCGGCAGCCCGTCGCGGGTCGATGCCCGTCCCAGCGAACAGGCCGGCATGTCCGCGAGCGGGGCGCATTGTCCAACGATTTCAATGTGGGTGAACTGTTCGATGACGTCCCGGTAGCCCGGCAGCATGATCCGGACATCGCTCCACGGACGCAGTGCCCGGGGCAGGGCGGCGGAAACCGCAGCCAGCCCGCCAACCCGGACGAAATCATCCATTTCGGTGGTGACGAACAATACCTTCAAGTAACGCCCTCGCGCCCGCCCCTACGCAACTTGATGCAAGAAAGGGTCCAATTTTCTCTGGAGTTACAATGCACCGCAGGAACGGTCGTTCCTGCATAAGGGAAAAGCTTCCCAGTCAGGGCTGCACAAATTAGGGTCACGCCGAACCAGAAAACCAAGAGCCGTGTGCGGCCAAGGGAGTTTTGAGAATGACCCTATCCGGTAACGATGAGAGGAATTTGACAGGCAGTTTCGCCGGCCTGCGCGTCCTCGATTTTTCGACCACCATTGCCGGACCCCACTGCACCCGGATGCTCGCCGACATGGGGGCGGAGGTCATCAAGATCGAGACCGAGGAAGGCGAGACGATGCGGACCCGGCCGCCGGTTCGCAATAATTGCTCGACCGCCTTCGGCCAGCTCAATGTTGGCAAGAACAGCCTGGTGCTGGATCTGAAATCACCCAAGGGCATCGAAGCGGTTCGCCGGCTGGTCGCGACGGCGGATGTGCTGGTCGAGAATTTCCGCCCCGGCGTGATGCGCCGCCTGAAGCTCGACTACGCTTCTCTGCATGAGTTCAACCCGAAACTGATCTTCTGCTCGATCTCCGGCTATGGCCAGACCGGTCCCTCGGCGGAATTGCCGGCCTATGCACCGGTGATTCACGCCGCCTCCGGCTACGAGATGGCGCATCTCGCCTATCAGCCCGGACGAACCCGGCCGGACTATTGCGGCATCTATCACGCCGACGTCCTCACCGGCGTCTACGCGTTCGGCGCGATATCGGCGGCGCTGTATCAGCGCTCGACCAATCAAAAGGGACAGCACATCGATGTCTCGATGCTGGAATCGATGCTGAGCCTGACCCTGAACGAATTGCAGTGGTCGCAATTCGAGGTCAAGGCGACGCAGCGGCCGATGTTCGGTCCGATCGAAACCTCGGACGGCTACGTGATGGTCGCGATCGCCAGCGAAAAGACGTTTCAGAGCCTGATGAAGGTGATCGGGCATCCGGAGTGGGTCAACGATCCGCGTTTTGCCAGATATGCCGATCGCCGCGAAAACTGGGCAAGCCTGATGGAGGGCGTGGAAGCGTGGTCGCGCTCGGTGACGACGGGAAAATGCCTCGTTGCGCTCAATGATGAAGGTGTGCCGTCGTCGGCCTATCGCACCGTCGCCGAGGCGTTGCGCGATCCGCAGATCGTCCATCGCGGCGCGCTGGCCGAAGTCGAGGACGGCGGCGGCACTTTCAAGGTTCTCAACCAGCCGTTCCGCATGTCCGGCGCCAAAGTGTCCGCGGCGAAACGGATGTCGACGCTCGGCGAGCACACGCTTCGCCTGCTCAAGGAGACCGGCCTGTCGGACGACGAAATAAAGGCCTTTTCCGGCAAGCAGGCGGTGGCGGCGCGCGGCTGACGGCGCGCATCGAAAAGCCGCGGCATTAACTCCTGCGGCTTTTCATCCGCGGCGTGTCAACGGCCTTGCCCGCGACGGCTTTTCCGGACAATCTCGACGAATGTATCGACGATCCGGAATACCGGACGGGCGACACAATGAGCGATCTTGGGAGGGAATATCTGATGAAGGCGGCGAACCGTTCGAGCGCGCTTGCGCGAATATTTCTTGTGGCGGGATTTGGTGTGGCGATGTCCGTATTGCCGGCCAGCGCCCAGAAATCCGGCGGCAGCATCACGGTCGGCCTCGAACTCGATATCCCCGGTTTCGATCCCCTGAAAGTCGGCGTGTTCGATACCTCGGCGGAAACAGCGGCGGCCGCTATTTTCGATACGCTCGTCGGGCTCGACGACAATGCCAAGCCGGTGCCGAAGTTGGCGGTGTCGTGGACAAATTCCGATGACTTCAAGACCTGGACATTCAAGCTGCGCCAGGGCGTTAAATTCCATGACGGCACGCCGTTCAATGCCGAAGCCTTCAAGGCTAATTTCGATCGTCAGAAAGATCCCGCCAACAAATGCCGCTGCGCCTTCTACATCGCAGGCGTCAAGGACGTGCAGGCGCCCGACGAATACACGGTGGTCTACAATCTGACCGATCCCTCGGTAAATTTTCCGGCAATCCTGACCATTCAAAGCTCCAACAACGTCGTTCAGTCGCCAACGGCATGGAAGACCAAGGGGGACGACTACAACCGCAATCCGGTCGGCACCGGTCCTTACATCCTGAAGTCGTGGACGGCGGGCGACCGCATGGTTCTGGAAAAGAATCCGGACTACTGGAACAAGGGCCATCCCTATCTCGATCGCATCGTGCTGAAGCCACTGCCGGACGCCCAGTCGCGCTTCGCCAGCCTGCAATCCGGCGAGGCCGACATCGTCTGGGATGATGAATACGACGCCGACAACATCGCGCGCGCCCAAAAAGATCCCAAGATGAAGGTGCATACCTACGCCGGGTCGGGCGCCGCGGTCTATGCCTTCAATACCAAGACGCCGCCGTTCGACGACGTTCGCGTGCGCCAGGCGCTGGTGATGGCGATCGACCGCAAGAAGATGTCGCAGGCGATCACCAACGGTCTCGCCAGACCGACCACCAATCCCTACGGCGATGGCTCCTGGGTCAAGTGCAAGGACGACGGCGCGCTGCCGGAGGATCTCGAAAAGGCCAAGGCGCTGATCAAGGACTACGGCAAGCCGGTCGAGTTCAAGATGCTGGTCACTGCGACACCACGCGGGCGCAATGTCGGGCAGGTGCTGCAGCAGTTCTGGAAGCGCGCCGGCGCCAACATGGAAATCGAGCAGGTCGATCAGGCTACCATCGTGCCGCGCGCCTTCATGCGCCAGTTCCAGCTGACGCCTTGGCGAATCGTCGATCTCGCCGATCCCGATCCGCAGATGTACGCCAACTTCCACACCGGCAGTCCGGTCGCACTGGCGAACTACTCCAATCCGGAACTCGACAAGTTGCTGGAAGATGCCAGGACGAGCCCCGACCAGGCCAAGCGCATCGAGGACTATTGCGCAGTCAGCCGCCACATCAACAAGGAGGCGATCTGGTTCTGGACCTTCCAGAACACCTATTACGCGATCTCAACCTCCAAGCTGAAAGGCTTGCCAAAGATCTATCACGGCGTGATCGACGTGTCCGACACCTGGCTGGAATAACCTTCCATGCTGTTCTTTGTCGCGCGCCGGCTGCTGTATCTGATACCGGTCCTGATCGCCGTATCACTGTTGACCTTCTTTATCGCGTCGCTGCTGCCGGGGGATCTCGCTTACGTGATCCTCGGTGATCAGGCGACGCCGGAGAAGGTGGCGGCGCTGCGCCATGACATGGGGCTCGATCAGCCGATCTGGATCCGTTACTTCGGCTGGCTCGGGAACATCCTGCAGGGTGATTTCGGCCGCTCGTTTCGCACCGGCCAGACGGTGCTGCAGGCGGTGACCGAGCGGTTTCCGGTATCGTTCGAACTGATGATCCTGGCCGAGATCATCGGCCTCGCCATCGGCGTTCCCCTGGCGATCGTCTGCGCGGCCCGCAGCGGCGGCGCGTTCGACCGCTTCATGACCGGCAGCGCCTTCGCGATGTTGTCCTTGCCGGCGTTTTTGTCGGCGATCCTGCTGATCTATCTTTTCGCGGTCGAACTGCGCTGGCTGCCAGCGACCGGCTACGTGCCGTTCGCCGAGGATCCGGCGGCGAATTTGCGGTTCATGGTGTTGCCAGCGCTGACGCTGGCATTGGCGGAATGGCCGGGCATCATGCGGGTACTGCGCTCGGACATGATCGCGACCTTGCAGGAGGATTATATCGCGCTCGCCAAGGCCAAGGGGCTGAAGGCGTCGCGCATCCTGTTCGTGCACGCCCTCAAGCCGTCGTCGCTGACGCTGGTGACGATCACCGGCATCAATATCGGGCGGTTGATTGGCGGCACAGTGATCGTCGAAACCATCTTCGCGCTGCCGGGCATCGGCCGCCTTTTGATCGGCGCGATCTATACTCGCGATCTCATCATCCTGCAGGGCGTGGTGCTGCTGGTGGCCGCCGGCTTCGTGGTGATGAACTTCATCGTCGACCTGCTCTACGCCGTCCTCGATCCCAGGATCCGTCATGGCCACGCTTGAACTGACGATCGAGGAAGATGTCTCGGCGCTGCCGGCCCGACGCGGCCGTCGGCTGGGGCTGCTGTTCTGGTTCGCGATCGGCTGGATGACCCTGATGTTCGCGGTCGCGATCTTCGCCCATGTGCTGCCGTTGCCGAGCCCGACCGACATGGACATGCTGGAGCGGCGGGCGCCGTTTTCGATGGAGCATTGGCTTGGGACCGACGGCCTCGGCCGCGACGAGCTGGCCCGCCTGATTTACGGCGCGCGGATCTCGCTGGTCGTCGGCATCTGCGCGCCGATCATCGGGCTCACCATCGGCGGCGCGCTCGGCATGCTCGCGGGCTATTTCCGCGGCCGCTTCGAGTCGCTGGTGGTCGGCAGCATGGATGTGCTGCTGGCGTTTCCGCCGCTGATCCTGGCGCTCGCCGTCACCGCCTATCTCGGCCAGTCGATCTTCAACCTCACCTGTATTCTCGGCGTGCTCGGCATTCCAGCCTTCATGCGGGTGGCGCGGGCCTCGACGCTGACGCTGGCGCGGCGCGAATTCGTCATCGCGGCGCAGGCGCTCGGCGCCACCCATGCACGTATACTGCTGCGTGAATTGCTGCCGAACGTATTGCTGCCGCTGCTCGCCTTCTTCCTGCTCGGCGTCGCCGTCACCATTGTCGTCGAGGGTGCGTTGTCGTTTCTCGGGCTCGGCGTGCCGCCGCCGATCTCGAGTTGGGGCAGCATGATCGGGGAGGGGCGCGAAAGCCTCGAAGTGGCGCCACGGTTGGCGTTTCTTCCGGCGATTGCGATGTTCCTGACCGTGCTGTCGTTCAACCTCGTCGGCGACACGCTGCGGGCAATCACCGATCCCCGGCAGGGCGCGCTGTGAGCGAGGCTCCTTTGCTCTCCGTCGAGAATGTGGCCGTCGAGCTGCCCACGCCGCGCGGCAATCTGCGCGCGGTGGATCATGTCAACCTCACCGTCGGCGCCGGCCGGACGCTGGGCGTCGTCGGCGAATCCGGCTGCGGCAAGACCATGCTGTCGCGGGCGATCCTGCAATTGCTGCCGAAGAAGGCAAAACTCTCCGGTCGCGTGATGTTCGACGGGCAGGATCTGTTGCAACTCTCGCCGGAAAAATTGCGCAAGCTGCGCGGCCGTTCGCTGGCGGTGGTGTTCCAGGACCCAATGACCTCGCTCAATCCGGTGCTGACCATCGGCACCCAGCTGATCGAGACGCTGCAGGAGCATCTCGAACTGGACCAGGCCACAGCCACCAAGCGCAGCGTCGAGCTGCTCGCGGCGGTCGGCATTCCCGCGCCCGAGCAACGGCTGACGCAATATCCGCATCAACTTTCCGGCGGCATGCGGCAGCGGGTGGCAATCGCTATTGCGCTGTCCTGCGAGCCGAAACTGCTGATTGCCGACGAGCCGACCACCGCGCTTGACGTGACCATTCAAGCCCAGATCCTCGACCTGCTGGCGCGGGAGCAGCGCCGCCGCCACATGGCGATGATCCTGATCACCCATGACCTCGGCGTCGTCGCCGGCCGTACCGACGAAGTCGCCGTGATGTATGCCGGCCGCGTGGTCGAGCGCGCGCCGACGCCGGCGTTGTTCAAGAAGATGCGGATGCCCTACACCGAGGCCTTGCTGGCCGCACTTCCCAGGATCGATGCCGCGCCCCATACGCCGCTGCCGGCGATCTCGGGGCGTCCACCCGATCCGACCCGGCCGCTGAAAGGCTGCTCGTTCTCGCCGCGCTGCCGTTATGCGGTGGCGCGCTGCCACGCCGAAAAGCCTGATCTTGCCGAGGCCGAAACGCCCGCGCACCAGTACGCCTGTTTCCATCCGATCGAGAACCATGCGGGTGCCGCCGCATGATGCAGCAATATCAGCCCGCCACGTCGCATGCGCCGTTGCTCGAAGTCGACAATCTCGTCGTCGAATATCCTGTTGGCGCCAGGACCGTCCACGCCGTCTCCGGCGTCAGCCTGCAGATCGCCCGCGGCGAAACGCTGGGCCTGGTCGGCGAATCCGGTTGCGGCAAGTCGACGCTCGGCCGCGCGGTGCTGCAGTTGCGCCGGCCGACTTCCGGAAAAGTGCTGTTCGACGGGCAAGACCTCACAGCGATGCAGGGCGATACCTTGCGGCTGATGCGCAGGCGCGTGCAGCTGATCTTCCAGGATCCGATCGCCTCGCTGAACCCGCGGCGGCGGATCGGTGACATCGTCGCCGAGCCGCTGATGATTGCCGGCGTCAAGGACCCGGCCAAACGCAAGCAACTCGTCGATGAGGTGCTCGCTGCGGTCGGCCTCGACCCGGCGCTCGTGGTCGGACGCCTGCCGCACGAATTCTCCGGCGGCCAATGCCAGCGCATCTGCATTGCACGCGCGCTGGTGCTCAATCCCGAATTCATCATCTGCGACGAGCCGGTCTCCGCGCTCGACGTTTCCATTCGGGCCCAGATCCTCAACCTGCTGGAAGAGATGAAGTCGCGGTTTGGCTTGACGCTGCTGTTCATCGCGCATGATCTCGCGGTCGTAAAAGCCGTGAGCGACCGCGTCGCGGTGATGTATCTCGGCCGGCTGTGCGAGGTCGGCCCGTCCGAGCAGCTGTTTGCCAAACCGGCGCATCCCTATACCGCCCTGTTGATCGAGGCGATCCCAGTGCCCGATCCGGATGTCCGGCCGACCGAGACCGTGCGGGTCGGCGAACCGCCGTCGCCGATCGCGCCGCCGTCCGGCTGCCGTTTTCGCACCCGCTGCCCGCGTGCGGACGCGCGATGCAGCGCCGAGATGCCGGAACTGCGCGTCGTGGCGCCGGGGCAGCTCGTGGCCTGCCACCATCCGCTGATCTGAATATCGAGACTTTTAGCGCGTTTGTCTCATCAGATCAGACGTGGCAATGTCAGCCCTGAAGAACGCCAATAACAAGAATACCGGGAGAGAAGCGATGAAGAGTTTCCAGGTCGCCGAGTTCAACGCCCCTCTGAAAGAGGTGGATCATCCGACGCCGCAGCCGACCGGCACCCAGGTGCTGATCAAGGTGAAAGCGGCCGGCGTCTGCCATAGCGACCTGCATATCTGGGAAGGTGGCTATGACCTCGGCCACGGCCGCAAGCCGCTGTCGCTGAAGGATCGCGGCGTCTCGCTGCCACGCACGATGGGGCATGAGACCGTCGGCGAGATCGTCGCGTTCGGGCCTGATGTCAAGGAAGCCGACAGAGGCGGCCTCAAGGCCGGTGACATCGCGCTGGCCTATCCCTGGCTCGGCTGCGGCAAGTGCGAGACCTGTCTTGCCGGCGACGAGAACATGTGCGCGGTCAAGCCGAACTCGCTCGGCGTCTATTGCGACGGCGGTTATGCCGACCACATGACGGTGCCGCACCCGAAGTATCTGTTGAACCTGAACGGTCTCGATCCTGTCACCGCGGCACCCTATGCCTGCTCCGGTGTCACCACCTACAGCGCGATCAAGAAGGTCGAATTCGCGCTCAACTCGCCGATCGTCATCTTTGGTGCCGGCGGGCTTGGCCTGATGGCGCTGTCGCTGCTGAAGGCGATGGGCGGCAAGGGCGCCATCGTCGTCGATATCGACGCCCGCAAGCGCGAAGCCGCGGAAGCGGCCGGCGCGCTCGCCACCGTCGACGGAAAGGCGCCCGATGCGCTGGAGCAACTCGCCAAGAAAGCCGGCGGCCCGATCCGCGCGGTGATCGATCTGGTCGGCAACGCCGCCACCACGCAACTCGGGTTTGACTGCCTGGCCAAGGGCGGCAAGCTCGTGATCGTCGGCCTGTTCGGCGGCGGTGCGACCTGGGCGCTGCCGCTGATCCCGATCAAGGCGATCACGATCCAGGGCAGCTATGTCGGCAATTTGCGCGAGACCCAGGAACTGCTCGATCTGGTGCGTACCAAGAAGATCGCACCTATACCGGTGACGACGATGCCGCTTGCCAAGGCCAACGAAGCGCTGAACGACTTGCACAAGGGCAAGCTGGTCGGCCGCGCGGTGTTGGTGCCGTAGGAAACCCATCACCACCGTCATTGCCTGCAACAAACGCGAAGCGTTTGTGCAAGGGAGCGTAGCGACGAAGCAATCCATTCATTCTTTACGCCGCAAGATGGATTGCTTCGCTTCGCTCGCAATGACGGCAATTATTCAAGTCGACTCTTGAGGAACCCCCATGTCCGCAAATAACGCCCTCCACATCGCCGTCCTCGGCGGCGACGGCATCGGCCCCGAGGTGATGGCGCCGGCGCTGGAAGTCCTGCGCAAGATCGAGGCGACGACGGACCTCAAATTCCGCTTCACCGATGCCCCGGCCGGCGCCAACAATTACCTCGCGACCGGCAAGTCGATGCCCGACAGCACCGTCAAGCTGTGCGACGAGGCCGACGCGATCCTGCTCGGCGCCTGCGGTCTGCCGTCGGTGCGTTACCCCGATAACACCGAGATCATGCCGCAGGTCGAACTGCGCTTTCATTTCGACCTCTATGCCGGCGTGCGTCCGGCGCGGCTGATCCCGGGCG
>JAIEPP010000332.1 GCA_019748335.1 Xanthobacteraceae bacterium | reverse complement strand
GCCGATGCCGTCGCGCATTTGCAGGCCGAGAGCGAGCGGATCGGAATCCGCGTAAAACTCGCCGTCAGCGTCAAGCGCATCGAGCGGGCGAATGGCCGCCTGCGCGTCGTCTTTACCCATGACGGCACCGAACACGCGGCCGAGGCCGACCGCGTCGTCAACGGCGCGGGGCGCGTCGCCAATGTCGATACGCTGGATCTCGCTGCCGGCAACGTCGACCACGCCAACGGCCGCGTCGCGGTCGATAAGCACCTCCGATCGACTTCCAACCCACTGGTGTATATCGCGGGCGACGCGGTGCCGACCTCGCCGCAACTGTCGCCGATCGCAACCTATGAAGGCGACATCGTCGGCCGCAACATCGTCGAGGGGCCGAAACACAGCCCCGACTACGCCAGCATGGCAACGTCTGTTTACACCGAGCCGCCGCTGGCGGCTGTGGGCCTGACCGAGGCCGCCGCCAGGCAGAAGGGACTCGCCATCGACATTCACGTCAACGACATGTTCGACTGGTTCTCCGCTAAAACCTACGCCGAGACGGTGGCGTGGTCGAAAGTCATCGTCGAGCAATCGACCGACCGCATTCTCGGCGCCCACTTCGTCGGACATGCCGGCCAGGAGCTGATCAATATCTTTGGGCTTGCGATGAGCTTCGGCATCACCGCGAGCCAGATCCGGGACAACATCTACGCCTATCCGACGTTTTCCTCCGACATCAAGCACATGCTCGGCCACGGATGACTGCGCATAGCGCGTGGCTATCGAGTCAAAAGCCAACCGGCATTTCCCCTCGCATATGATTTCCTCGATGGTGATGACATCGCCGGCCAGATCATTTCGGCCTCGGCAACAACAGAGGAGACCACCATGTTCAAATCCAAAGTGACAGCACGCACGCTCTGGCAGGGCCTCGCGCTTGCCGGCATCATCGCAGGCTCGGTTGCAACCGCGTCAACCGCCTTTGCCGGCGAATGCCCGGCCGACAAGATGAAGGCCGATGTCCGCGAAAAAGTCGACTACAAGCCGGTCGGCGTCGCCGACGTCACGCTCGGCGCGATCGACCTTGAGAAGCAGCCCGCCCACATCAAGGATCGCGAACTGCGTTTCCGCAAGCTGACGATCGAGCCCGGCGGCATCGTGCCGTGGCACAGCCATGACGACCGTCCGGCGCTGATCTTCGTCCAGCAGGGTGAAATCGTCGAATACGCCAGCAACTGCTCGGAGCCGATCTTGCACAAGGCCGGCGATATCAGGCCGGAAGTGTTCGGGACCTCGCACTGGTGGAAGAACCTCGGCAAGGAAACCGTCATTCTGTACGTCGGCGACGTCCGCAAGGATCCGCACGACCATAACATGTAACTGGTTGCAACGAGCGCCATCCGACGTCTCGTTGCCGGATGTGACGCCCTGGGAGCCCCCGTGTTGCCCCACACGCCCAGGCGTCACATTCCTTTCCTCTGTCTCAAGAGCAGAATTGAGAGAAGCCATGACCGACATGTCCGCCGCCATGAAATCCGACGCGATGGAAACGCACGGTCACTCGCCGGGCGTGGTGCTGCGATCCCTGGTCATCGGCCTCACTGCGTTCCTGACGGTTGTCGACCTGTTCGCCACCCAGGCAATCCTGCCTTCGCTGGCCCGTCATTACAACGTCTCGCCGGCCGCGATGGGTTTTGCGGTCAATGCCAGCACCATGGGCATGGCGGTTGCGGGCCTGGTGGTCGGATTTCTCAGCCCGCACATCGACCGACGGCTCGGTATTCTCCTCAGTCTGGTGCTGCTCGCGGTGCCCACGACGCTGCTGGCGAGCGCGCCTGATCTGATGATTTTCACGATCCTTCGCGTCGCGCAGGGCCTCTGCATGGCGTCGGCATTCGCATTGACGCTGGCCTATCTCGGCGAGCAATGCAACTCTATGGATACCGGCGGCGCGTTCGCGGCCTACATCACCGGCAACGTCGCCAGCAACCTGATTGGACGGCTGGTGTCGGCCGCGGTCGTCGACACTTTTGGGTTGGCCTCGAACTTCTATTTCTTCGCGTTGCTCAACCTCGCCGGCGCGGCCCTGGTGTACTTTACCATCCAGCGCGTCCGGCCGATGCATGCGATACCGGCAACACCATCGCCGTTCAGGGCGACGATCGACCACTGGCGTAACCCGGCGCTGCGCGCGGCGTTTGCGATCGGCTTCTGCATCCTGTTCGCCTTTATCGGCACTTTTACGTTCGTGAATTTCGTGCTGGTGCGCGCGCCGCTGTCGCTCGGCCGGATGGATCTCGGCCTGGTCTATTTCGTGTTCGCGCCATCCGTGGTGACGACGCTGTTCGCGGGCAAGGCCGTCGCACGCTTCGGCACGCGGCCGGCGATCTGGGCCGGGCTCGCGGTAGCCGCGATCGGCCTGCCCCTGATGCTGTCCTCGCATCTCGCCAATGTCCTGACCGGCATGGTTCTGGTCGGTGCCGGAACGTTCTTTGCGCAAGCCTGCGCCACCGGTTTTGTCGGCCAGGCCTCGGAAGAGAATCGTGGCGTCGCCAGCGGGACCTACCTCGCCTGCTATTTCCTCGGCGGCCTCGTCGGCAGCGCCGTGCTCGGCCAGTTGTTCGACCGTCTTGGCTGGACCGCCTGCGTCGCCGGCGTCAGCGCGTCACTCGCCGTCGCGGCGTTGCTAACGGCGCGGCTGGTAATCACGCCAGCTGCCGACGGGTCTCCGGCATGAGCAGCCAGATCATGGTCAGTCCGAGCGCGGCGATGGCAGCTAACCCGGTGAAGGCCATGCCGCTGCCAAACTTGTCACTCACATAGCCTGCCAGCACGGTGCTGAGCGACGCGCCGATTCCGGTGGCGGTGCCGACGACGCCCTGCGCCAGATTGAAGTGCCCGCTGCCGAAGGCGACATCGGCCACGATCAGCGGCACCATCACGCTGAGCACGGCCGCGGTGATACCGTCGAATACCTGTACCAGGACCAGAACATAGGGATCATTCACGACGGCGAACAACAGACCGCGGATGGCCAAGGCGGCGAACGCGATCAGCAGCAAAGGCCGCCTGCCCCAGGTTTGCGCCGTGCGTCCGACACGCGGCGCAGCCAGCGCTACGATTGCCTGCGGCACGATGATGCAGGCCGCGATCAGTACTGGCGCCCATTGGCTCGACCGCGTCGTCACCACACCGGCCATCAACGGCAACATCGCAGCATTCGCCAGTTGAAACAGCAGGACGCTGCCGGCGAAAATCAACAGCGGGCGTTGACGCAGCAGTTGGAACACGCTGGTCGCCGTAACATCGGGCACTTTGCGCGCCACGGCGCCATGGCACTGCGCCACATCGATCTCTTTGCCGCGGATTCGCGCCAGCGACAGCAGCGTCGGGATCGTCAGAATAAAGGTGACGAGAAATACCGACTGGCTCGACAGCAAGTAGCCGCACGCCCCCATCAGGACCGCCGCGGAGCCGTTGCCCAGCGATGCAAAGCGAGCGTTGCGCCCGAGCCGTTCCCCTATCGCCAACCGTCCGACCAGCCCGAGGCTGATCGCAGCGATTGCCGGGCCCAGCACACAACTCGCCAGCGCATGGAGCATGGCCGCGGCCGTCACAACTGGAAAAATCGGCCAAACCGCATAAGCCAGCGCACTGCACCCGATGGCGGCCACCGCGAGACCGGCGACGAGCCGCTCGGAACGCGCGGTGTCGACGATGGCGCCGCCCGGCATCTGCCCAAGCAGGCCGACGATCCCACCGATCGACAGCACAAAGCCGATCTCGACCTGGGTCCATTTCTGCGTCGTCAGATAGACCGCTACGAACGGGCCGAAGCCGGTCTGCACATCGGCAAGAAAAAAGATGAACCAGTCGAGGCCGTGCTGGCTGGCGCGAGACGGCGCCGGACGCGGATCGGGTGGCAGGTCCGGGACCAACGGCACGACTTCGCTGCCGACGACGGACCGTTTGCGGCGATCGTCATCTACCGGGTCAAGCGAAGAGGTAAGGTCCGCCAGATTGTTCTCCCCTAATGTTCAGAATCCCAAGGCTGCAAGCGACCGGCCGCGCCGAGCACGATGACCGGTGTGTCTTCCTTGTATTCCGGCGCTGCAGTGACCTGTTCTTTGGTCAACTCGAGCGAGATGCTATCGCTCTTGCTGGCAACGCCGCCGAAACGCAGTGCGTTCCAATCGACCACGATTTTCCGGCTGCCGACACCGAGGAACCCGCCGAAATCGATCACCGCCGCGCGCACCGTACCCTCGCGGTCCACGATCACGTCGACGATACGCCCCATGTCCTCGTTGGCGGCGCTTCGAACGTCTCGGCCAAGAATGCCATGTGCGTCCCTCGCGCCGATCACCGTCACCGACGGCGGCGGCGCCGGCGCCGGCTTGCTCGCCGCATCCTGCGGAGGCGCCTTGTTCGCTGGCGCGGCGGGATCATCCGCCGCTCTGGCCGCAGCGAGAACCGCAAAGGCTATTGCAACGAAAGCGATCAAGAATCTTGCCCGCATATGGCCTCCTTCCGCGAAACGCCGGGGTTCAATGAGTCAATACGATCGACACCTGAATCTGGCCGCGCGTCCGCAACACTTCGAGCGAAACGACCTCGCCGTGACGACGCACCCTGATGTCGACGCTGGAAGCGCCGAGTTGCAGGTCTCGCAACGTCACCTCGTTGAGAAACTCCGGAAGGCGCGGGTCGAGCAGACGGATTTCGCCGCGCGCGGCATCGAATTCAAGGCCGAGTGCTGCTTCCAGCAAGGTGAAGGCGGTTGCGCTCGCCCATGCCTGCGGTGCGCAGGCGACGGGATAGAGCACTGGTCCTCGCCGCCGTTCGCGCTGAAACCCGCAGAACAATTCCGGCAGCCGCCGCAGATCCATGTAGCTGGCGGCGTCGAACAGCCCCTTGAACAGATGCGCCACCGAATGTTTCAAGCCGTAGCGCGCGAAACCAAGCGCGATCAACGCATTGTCGTGCGGCCAGATCGACCCGTCATGATACGACATCGGGTTGTAACGGGCTTCGCCGCGCGCGACGGTGCGGATACCCCATCCCGAAAAGAACTTCTGGCTCATCAGGTCCGCGGCGACCTTCCGGGCGCGCTCGGGCCGGACGATGCCGGTGAACAGGAGTTGCCCGGCGTTCGAGGTCCGCACCCGGCACGGCGCCTTGGCGCCATCGAGCGCCAACGCATAGGTGCCGAGTTCCTCGCACCAGAACGCTGCTTCGAAACGTTCGGAAAGGCGACGAGCTTGATCTTCGAGACCGGCCGCCACGTCAGCTTTTCCCAGCCGTCGGGCACAGCGTGCCGCCAGCCGCTTTCCGGCGAACACATAGCCCTGGACTTCGGCCAAAGCGATGTAACCTTCGGCGAGCCGTCCGTCGGCATGAAAAATGGCGTCGAAGGAATCCTTCCAGCCCTGATTGGCGAGGCCCTGCTCGGTGGCACGCCGATACTCGACGAAACCATCGCGGTCGGGGTCGCCGGGGCCGTCGATCCATTGCAGCGCGGCCTCAATCGAGGGCCACAATTCCACGAGCGTTTCTTCATCGCCGGTGCGTTCGACATAGAGCCCGGCCAGCAACACGAACAGCGGTGTCGAATCGACGCTGCCGTAATACTGCGCGAACGGGACTTCACGCAGCGCTGCCATTTCGCCGCCGCGCATCTCGTGCAGGATCTTGCCGGGCTCGGCATCGGCCAGCGGATCGGTTACCTTGGCCTGGAAAAACGCCAGCCGCCTGAGCACGCCCTTGGCGATGCGCGGATCGACCCACAGCATCTGTAGCGCGGTAATCAGCCCGTCGCGGCCGAACGTGGTCGAATACCAGGGAATGCCGGCATAGGGGTATCTGCCCTGCGGTGTTTCCGTCATCAGCATGTTGAGGTCGGCCATCGCCCGGCACAGCACCTCGTTGAAGATGCTGTTCGAAGTCTCGATGCTGGTGGCACCTGCGGTCGACTTCCGCATTTCGCGGCGGTGCGCCAGCAGGCCGCGGAAGAACGGCGCCGGCTTCTGCATGATCGGCCTGTTGCAAGACACCGCGATGAACAGCGAGGTCACCTGCCCCGGAGCCAGCTCGAAATGGTAGTTCGCCGAGGTAATCGCAAGCCGCGTCGGCTTCGGATCGAAATGCAGCGCCGTGATACGCGGCTGATCGTCGAGCCCCTTGTATTCGAACACCACATCGGTCGGGCCAAGAACCTTGCTCGACCCCACGCCCCGGCGTCCGCGCCGTTCGCCGCGCACCTCGAACAGATCGGCGAAATCATTGTCGAACAGCAGCGTCAGATCGAAACTCGCCGGCTGGTCGCCATGGTTTTGCAGCCCGATACGCTGGTAGAACGCACCTCGCCACAGGAAGATCGAGCGCACGATATGCAGCGTGTCCTTCTGCAACACCAGCCGGCCGTTGCGATAGACGTCGGAATTGGTGAGATCCACCGTAAGTGCCGAATTGTCGTCCCGCATGTTGGAGCCGAGCAGCAGCGGCTGGACATCGTCCAGCACCATTTCAAGCCGTGCCAGATAGCGCGTATCCGCATTGAACAGGCCATCGGGCCCGCCAGCCGACGCGCCGATATCGCCGTGGCTGTCCAGCACGATGAAGGTGTCGTCATGCTTGAGAGAACGCCGCGGCCGTGCCGCAGGTCCGGTCATCGGGATGTAGAACGGCGATTCCGATATTTGCTCGAGTGTTCGGGTAGTCGTCAGCTGCGTGACTTCGGCCATTTGGACCTCAAGCGATATTTCCGGCGTTGCGATGGAAGCACTCTGACGCAAACACGACGCCGATCAGGCCGCATGGGTTGCGAGCCGGCCCATCTCCCGCGCGACCAATTCGCGGTAAGGGCCCTTTCCCTTCATCAGGACATCCGGCGGCCCGTCGTCGATAATCCGTCCGCCCTGCAGCATTACCACCCGGTCGAAGTTGCGCAGCGTCGCCAGGCGGTGCGCGATCGCAATCACGGTGCGTCCGCGCATCAGCCGTGACAACGCCTCGCGGATCGCCTCCTCGGATTCGCTGTCCAGCGCCGCGGTGGCTTCATCCAGCAACAGGATCGGCGCATCCTTCAGGAAGGCGCGCGCAATCGCAATGCGCTGCCGCTGTCCGCCCGAGACCTTGATCCCGCGATCGCCGACGATAGTCGCCATCCCCTCCGGCAGGTTCTCGATGAAGTCGCAACGGGCCGCAATCGCCGCACGCAGCACCTCGTCCTCAGTCGCGCTCGGCCGTCCATAACGGATATTCTCCAGGATCGAGCGGTGGAACAACGAGATGTCCTGCGGCACGACCGAAATCGCCTGGCGCAGGCTTTGTTGCGTTACCCGCGAAATATCCTGGCCGTCGATCGTGATACGGCCATGCTCGACGTCGTAAAAACGTTGCAGCAGCGTAAAGAGGCTGGATTTTCCGCCGCCGGACTGCCCCACCAGTCCGACCCGCTGGCCTGGCTGAATGCGCAGGCTGAACTTGTCAAACACCTGTAGCCCGCCGGGATAGCCGAACGAGACGTTGTTGAGGGCGACCGCCGCACCGCTTTTGACCAGAGGCTCGGCCTCCGGGTGATCCTTCAATTCATGCGGCTGCAGCAAGGTCGCAATCGCCTCGGTGAGGCGGGCGACATGCTGGGTAACCTCGACCAGCGCCACCGCGAGGTCGCGGGTTGCGCTCAGTATCGAAATGCCGAGCGTGCAGACCAGCACGACATCGCCAGTGGTCGCAGCACCTTGCTGCCAGAGATTGACCGCCCAGGCCAGCATGCCGATGGTGAGCACCACGGTCACCGCGGCGTGAGCCAGACGCAATTTTTCGAGATAGCGAAGGCTGCGCCCACGCGCGTCGAGTTCCCGATTGACGGTGGCATCGAA
Organism: Xanthobacteraceae bacterium; assembly: GCA_019748335.1. Classification (GTDB taxonomy): domain Bacteria; phylum Pseudomonadota; class Alphaproteobacteria; order Rhizobiales; family Xanthobacteraceae; genus Bradyrhizobium. The sequence continues at coordinate 1,983 of JAIEPP010000332.1, read as the reverse complement.
CCGGTCGTGCTCATAGCGGAGGCCGCAAAATGCGCGCACCAGCGGCATGTTGGCGATGACGTCGACCATCTCGCCATCGACCGCGGCGGCCTTGTTGGCAAAGTCGTCATGCAACGGCTTCCCTGCGCCCGCCAAATGGAACATGGCCACCACCATCATCGCCGCGATCACGATCATGCCGAGCGACATTGGCACGCTGACAGTTCCAATCAGCGCAATCGCCGCTACGGTCGCGATGCAGGGCGGCAACACATTCCAGAAGAACATGTTCTCGACCGTAAACACTGCATTCGATGTGGCGGTAATGCGGCTGGTGAGCATGCCCGGCAATCGATCCAGAAAATAGCTCGGGGCATGGCCGGTCAGGTGGCGGAACATGTCGCGTCGGAGATCGCCTGTGACGCCCACAAAGGTAAAGCTCGCTGTCCAACTTGCGATCCGCCACAGAAAATTGTCGGCAGCGATCAGCGACATGAGGAAAACGAATGCCAGCCATACGCCACCGGCGTGCGACCGTCCTGCCGATAGGCTGTCGACCAGATTCTTGACGCCATATTGCGTGCCCACCGAACAGGCAACTGCGACAACCACCGCAGACAGGATCACCACATGTGCGGCGAGACGTTGGCGCAGATAGCGCAACACAAAGGGAAACGGTCGGTGCGCATATCCTGAAAGATTGTCCATAAATCTGCAAACCTGTTGAGAGTGAACGGGAATCCTACGGAGATAGTTCACGCATGACGACGTGAAGCAGGCGCGAGCTGGCTTCGCGGGGTAGCCATCACTGCGCAACATTTCTGCAGCACCGGCACAGGCACAAATCTGTTCGCGTCAGATGGCATCAGCAAGACGAACGTGTGGAAGGAGCGTGCACGCACAGATTAAGAGGAACTTCGCAGATGCGAGAACGTTCCACCTACGGCATGCCGGTGCCGAATGCGGCTGAGGGTTCATCCATGATCACAAACAGGAGATGAAAGATGCGCATCGCGCAGGTTGCCCCGTTGACGGAGGCTGTTCCCCCCAAACTGTACGGCGGCACCGAACGGGTCGTTCACTGGTTGACCGAGGAACTGGTGGCGCTGGGACACGACGTCACTCTATTCGCGAGCGGCGACTCCCAGACCACGGCGAAGCTTGACGCCACCTGGCCGAAGGCGCTGCGCCTCGACGGCGCGGTGCGCGATCCGAACGCATTGCACATGGTGATGCTGGAGCGCGTCCGGCAGAAATGCGACGATGAAGAGTTCGATTTTCTGCACTTTCACCTCGACTACTATCCGTTCTCGCTGTTCTACCGGCAGCCGACGCCATTCCTGACCACCCTGCACGGCCGGCTCGACCTGCCGGAACACCAGCCGGTGTTCACCACCTTTTCTAAAGTTCCGGTAATCTCGATTTCTGACGCGCAGCGGCGGCCGGTGCCGCAGGCCAACTGGGTGCGGACCATCCATCACGGCCTGCCTGAAAATCTACTGACCCCGCAGCCGGTAAAGCCGTCCTATCTCGCTGTGCTCGGGCGGATTGCACCCGAGAAAGGCGTCGATCGCGCCATCAAGATCGCAACCCGCTGCGGCATTCCGCTGAAGATCGCGGCCAAGGTCGACCGCGCCGACCAGGAATATTACGACGAACTGATCTGTCCGCTGATTTCAGGTAATCCGCTGGTCGAATATATCGGCGAGATCAGTGACAAGGAGAAGCCCGAATTTCTCTCAGGCGCGATCGGGCTGTTGCTGCCGATCGACTGGCCCGAGCCATTCGGCCTCGTCATGATCGAGGCCATGGCGTGCGGCACGCCTGTGCTGGCCTTCAACCGCGGTTCCGTACCGGAGATTATCGAACCCGGCGTAACCGGCTTTATCGTGGAAGATGTGATCAGCGCCGCCGCGGTAGCCGATCGGCTGCTGGGCCTCGACCGCGTAGCCATTCGAAAGCGGTTCGAAGAACGATTCACCGCGCGCCGTATGGCGCTCGATT
>JAIEPP010000460.1 GCA_019748335.1 Xanthobacteraceae bacterium | reverse complement strand
GTAGCTCGCGGTCGGAATTTGGGAAACCTCGATCTGCGCCGGCCGGCCGGTGGCAAGGATTGTCTCTCCCTCACGCAGCGCCAGCGCGCCGTCAGTGCCGGCAACAATGCCGAGCTGTTTCTCGAGCGGTGGCGGCGCGCGCAGCGTGATTTCCGCACCGCCGTCGATGTGGTTGGCGAGCAGCCCGCAAACGTATCCGCCATTGCCGGAGTTCGGGGGGCCGCAGAAGCGCCTGTCGATGGTGATGGACGGCATGAGTCTCTCTCTCTCTCTCTCTCTGCGCAGGTTATCTGATCTTGAGGACGATTCGCCCCTGTACCGTCCGATCGGCCACAGCCTGCATCGCTTGCTTGACCTGATCCAGCGGAAGGACGCGATCGATGTGGGGCCGAATCTTGCCGCCGGCCAGCAATTCCATCAGCCTGTCGTTCACGCGTGCGGCCTGTTCGGAGAATTTCTCCGCCCACGCGCCGGCGAAAACGCCGACGATGGAGTAGTTCTTCAATAACGGCAGGTTCATCGGTATCGACGGGATCTGTTCGCTGGTGAAGCCGATGGGCATCAGGCGTCCGCCCCACTTCATCAGCCGCGCCATCTGCTCGAAGATCGCGCCGCCGACATTGTCGAAGCAGATATCGACGCCTTCTTTCCCGGTTGCCGAATTGATCCGCGCGCGCAGGTCCTCACGACGGTAGTTGATGACATCATGGGCGCCGTAGCTGCGCACGAGGTCTGCCTTGTCGTCGGAGCCGACCCCGGCGATCACGCGCAGGCCGAGATGGCGGGCCAGGTCGACCGCGGCGAGCCCCACGCCACCCGCGGCTCCGGTGATGAACACCGTTTCACCCGGTTGCGCTTCCGCCCGCTCGACCAAAGCGTAGTGCGCCGTCCCGTAGTTGTGCCCGACCGTGGCAGCCGTCTCGAAATCGACATCGGGCGGCACAAGCAGGCTCTTCCATTCCTTGGCAACCATTCGCTCCGCGAATCCGCCGATCCAGTTGCCGCATGCCACGCGGTCGCCGGGCCGGAATTTCGTGACCTTTGCGCCGACCGCAACGACGACACCGGCGCCTTCCGTGCCCGGCACGAAAGGCGTCGGCGGCCGCATTTGATAACGGCCCGAGACGATCAGATAATCCATGAAGCTGACGGAAGCTGCATGCACGTCGATCAGAATTTCGTCGGCGGTCGGCTTCGGCTCGTCGATTTCGCCGATCTGCAATTCTTCCGGACCACTGAATGATTTACATAGCACCGCTCTCATTGCGATCCTCCAGTTGCGGAAGATCGGGTGATGGGCGCGCTTTGCAGAGGGATTCCGCGCCAGATGAGGTCAACAGGACGCAAAAATGAAGTCAGCGAGACCAGATATGCCGAAATTACGTCATCGGGCGCAGCGGTTCTGGGGATGTCGGGTCGAAGCAGGCAGGATTTGGCCATGGACATTGGAGTCTCCGCAATATGTCGTTACGCTCGACGGGAAGCGGCTGGCCTATGCCAGCTTTGGTCAAGACTTAGCGGCGGTCCGTCCCTTTTCCGTCCCTTGTCCCTCTCTCGGCGATCCCGACGGCAATGAGCCCGATGCCCCAGATTGATTTTCAGCTGTTTGGTTATCCCGAAATCCACGTCGATGGGCAGCCAGTCTCCTTGCCGCTGCGGAAAGCGCTGGCGGCTTTGGTATACGTGGCCGAGGCGCAGGCCCCAGTCTCGCGCGATGCGGTCGCAACTCTGCTATGGCCGGAGGCCGATGAGGCGACGGCGCGCAGCCGCCTTCGCCGCCTGCTGCATCGCATGCATCAGCTCCTCGGTATTGCCATCATCGCCTCTGACCGGCTCTCACTTGGTACTGCGCCCGGCATCGAACTGCGCGTGGACACCCAGGCCTTCGAGCAAGCCTGTGAGAACGGCGACTTTGCAGAAGCAGCCCGAATCTATCGTGCTGATTTTCTGGGAACCCTTGCCGTTGACGCCTGCCCGGATTTCGACGACTGGGCGTTCTTTCGCCGCGAGGCCTTGCGGAGCCGCTTCATTCACGCGATTGAGCGTCTCATTGAGACGAAGCGCCTCCGCGGCGAGCACGGCGAGATGATCGTTCATGCCCAACGATTTGTGGCGTTCGATCCGCTGAGTGAGACCGCGCACCACCACCTCATCAGCGGCTACCTGCTGGCCGGTGACGAATCCGCTGCACAACGCCACTATGAAAGTTACGCGCAGCTCCTGCAGAAGGAGCTCGGCATTTTGCCTGGCCCGGCCATCGCAGCGCTTGCGAATACGCCGACACACTCCCCGGATTTGGAGTCCGTACCGACTTCCTACGCGAGCAGCGACGGCGTGCACATCGCTTACCAGGTCATCGGCAGCGGGCCGCCCGACATCGTATTTTTGCCCGGCTTTGTGACCCACGTCGAAAGAATGTGGGGTGAGCCCTGTGCGAGAGCGTTCGTGACGGCGCTTTCCGGGATCGGCCGCGTCATGATTTTTGACCGGAGGGGCGTGGGCTTGTCGGATCGCATCGGGGCAACACCCGGGGTCGAAGCCACAGCAAAGGACATCGGGACTGTTATGACCGAGGTTGGAAGCCGCAAGGCGATTCTGATCGGTAGCTCCGAAGGGGGGCCAGGCTGCATTCACTTCGCGGCGACATCGCCCGAACGGGTACAGGGGCTTATCCTGTGCGGCTGCCTGGCCAAGGGCAGCCAGACGAGTGACTATCCCTTCGCATTGACAACAGCTCAGTTCGAGACGTGGCTGCGGCAGCTCATCGGCCAGTGGGGCGGCCCGGCGGGCATGGAAGTTTTTGCGCCCAGTCTGGCAGGCAACCGTGCCGCCGAGTCCTGGTGGGCCGGATTGCTGCGCTCGGCATCGAGTCCCGGCGCGGTCAAGGGAGTGCTGGAGGCGATGCGGGATATGGATGTCAGAAGCCTGTTGCCGCGCATCGCTGCACCGACGCTGGTGCTTCATCGCACCGGCGACCGCGCCGTCCGCATCGAAGCGGGTCGTCATCTTGCCGCTTCGATCGGCAACGCGCGTTTCGTCGAGCTTCCCGGCAACGACCATTGGATCTGGGTCGGGGAACAGGCCGGCGTCATCGAGGAGATCCGCACCTTTATCCAGACGGTTGCGCAACGCGCGAGCTCAGCGCCTAAAGCAATCGATCTTGCTCATCCGAAAAATCGCTAGACCCGCGGCAACTTCGCAAAGGCCGCATCAAGCCGCCGGCTGCTCGCTCCGCCACTGCGCGGGCGACACTCCGAATTCCCGCTTGAATGCCCGGCTGAATGCTTCTCCGGATCCATAACCCACTTCCAACGCGAGTTGCTCAATCGACCTGCGCGTTTCCCGCAAGCTCCGCCGGGCGGTCTGGAGCCGCCAGATGGTCAGATACCGGATCGGTGGCATGCCGGTGAGGGTCGTGAAGCGATCCACGAATGCGCTGCGTGACATCGAGACTTCCCGGGCAAGGGAATCGGCCGACCAGGGTGAACTGAAGTTGTGATGAATGGCGGCCAAAGCGCGGCCGATCTGCGGGTCCGCGACGCCCTTCAACCATCCGGGGTCCTGATCGGTGAAGGTCACGGAATATTGGCGCATCGCCTCGACGAAGAGCAATTCGGAGAGTCGCGACAACAGGTCGGATGAGGCAAACCTGCCCGCCGTCAGCTCGCTCGCGGCATAGCGCACGGACGCCTCGACCCAGTCGCGTGACACGCCCTCACGGACGTCGAGTTTCAGCACCCTCGGCAGGGTCGCGATCAGCGGATTATATGGCTCTTCGCTGCCTAGAAAGCCGCACACCAGATGCGCCGTCTCACCGCCGCCGCCATATGAAATTTTTGCCAGTCCGCCCTCCGCGGATGGCTGGATCAGATGGCGTGCGCTCGTCGGCGCAAGACCGGACGCGCTGGCCAACGTGTGAACGTCGTTCCGCGGCAGCAACACGACTTCGCCGGCCCGTACCTCGACGGGAGATTCACCTTCGACGCTGAGCAGGAATTTTCCTTCGATTACGAAGTGGTAGGCAACCAGAAGTGCCGGCTTGACCGAGAAGGCCCCGCAGTCCTCGGCGATCAGCCTGGTGTGCACGCACCACGGCGCCGTGAAGCGGGCGTCGAGGAAAATGCCTCCTGTCAGGTGAACCGACCGAAGCACCTCCGAAAGCGGGTCAATCATCGTGGCAACCTTCAGATTTGGACGAACGGCCGGTTGATCCGGTCGCGCGATCATTCGTCTTGGCACAACTCGCTTTATACAGGGGACACGACTGAAGGGCCAACCAATCGCCGGCTCATCCCATCCTTGTGCGGGTGCTTGGACAGAAATGGCGAGACGATAATTCCGGAAACACAGGCGTCTTGATCATGAGCAGCGCAGCGGCGATCGAAGCCAATAATCAGTATATCGATTTCTGGAACGCCGTCCTGGTTCCAAAGTTCGACAGGTGGCGGCATATCCTCGCCGGAGGCCTCCACCTGCACAGCGCAAGGGTGTTCCCCGCGCTGCCACTCCATGCCGGCAACAGCGTGCTGGATGTCGGATGCGGCTGGGGCGATACGGCGATTGAATTGGCGCGTCGCGTCGGGCCCGATGGTTCGGTGGTTGGTCTTGATTGCTGCGGCGCCTTCCTCGACGCGGGCCGTGCGGATGCGAAGGCCGCGGGACTGACCAATCTGACGTTTCTCGAAGCGGACGTTCAGGCCTATCCGTTCAAGCCAGTGCACGATTTCTGCTTTTCCCGTTTCGGAACCCAATTCTTCGAAAATCCGGTTGCGGGTTTGCGCAACATGCGGTTTGCGCTCAAGCCGGACGGCTTGATGACGATGATCGTGTGGCGCGCGCGGGCGGATAATCCGTGGCTCACACTGTCGAAGGAAGTGCTGCTGCGCTACCTGCCGCCGGTGAAAGAAGACGCCGCGACCTGCGGGCCCGGTCCGTTCTCCATGACCGACACCGAGGCGGTGACACAGCAATTGCATATCGCCGGTTACCGCGACGTCCGGTTCGAGCGAATTGATGTCGAGGTCCTGGTCGGCCGGGACCTCGACGAAGCCGTTGCGTTCCAGCTCGCGATCGGACCCGCCGGTGAGGTCTATCGCGAGGCTGGCAGCGAGGCAGAGCGCCTGCACAACACGCTGGTCACGGCTCTGAAGGATGAGTTGGGAAAATTCGTCCGCCCTGCAGGCGTGATGATGAATTCAAGTTCCTGGATGGTGACGGCAAGAAATCCCACCTGATCGCGCGCGCCCGCCGACGGGATCCACGCCGATAACCGGCCTGTGTTCGTTCGGGGAAGTCCCGTCGCGTGCGCGGTCCGTTTCTTCACGAACCCTACAGACAATGTGAAATAGTCAGGAGAAGATTCATGGCAGGTCTTGTTGCGGTCATTTACGGCGTCGTTGCCTACGGCTTCACGCTCGTTGCGCTGCTCTATCTCATCGGCTTCGTCGGCAATCTCATCGTTCCGAAGTCGATCGATTCGGGAACGGCGGGACCTCTGGTCCAGAGCATGGTCGTAGATGTGATGTTGATCGCATTGTTCGCGACCCAGCACAGTGTGATGGCGCGGCAGGGTTTCAAGCGCTGGTGGACGCGGATCGTACCGCCCTCGGTCGAGCGCAGCACCTACGTGCTGTTCACCAGCTTCGTGCTCCTGATCCTCTACTGGCAGTGGCGGCCGATTCCCGCGCCGGTCTGGACCGTGCAGGACCCGATCGCCGCGGGGGTGATCGACGGCATTTTCTGGCTGGGTTGGGTCGTGCTGGTGGCCAGCACCTTCATGCTCAGTCATTTCGAGCTGTTCGGGCTAAGCCAGGTGTTCGCGCGCTTGTTCGGCAAACAACTATCGGACGCGAAATTCCGCACGCCGTTGCTCTACCGGCACGTCCGTCATCCGATCTATCTCGGCGTCCTGCTCGCGGTCTGGGCCACGCCGGCGATGACCGCCGGTCATCTGCTGTTTGCGCTCGTCATCACCGGCTACATCCTGATCGGCATTCAGCTGGAAGAGCACGATCTGATCCAGCAGTTCGGCGACCGGTATCGTCACTACCGCCAGCACGCGGCCATGCTGGTCCCGCTGCCGGGCCGCAAGTTCACCGACGCAAAAGACGCCGACGTCTAGCGCAAGCGTGCGCTTGGACGATCAATCAGTCAGCAAAACAGGGGATGGATTTGAAAAACCCGGGCACGAACCATTTTCTGCTGCGACTGGCATTGCTTATCGCGCCGTTTGCCGTTGTCGACGGAGCCAACGCCGCATGCGACCCGGCAACCTCGGAGGTTACCCCGCTCGTCAACAACATCGTTAGCTGCACCGGAACGACTATCGATCAAAATGTCACCACCGGCTTTGGCGTCAAGCAGGACCAGGGCAATACCATCAACGTCCAATCCAGTGCCTCGGTGAGCGGAACAGATCTCGGAATTGAGATAAATAACGTTAGCTTCGCTAACCCCGAGACCATCAACAATTTCGGCACTATTTCGGGCGCAGGCAGCGGCATCGCCGGTGGTTTCGGAACCGTGAACAATAATGCCGGCGCTACCATTTCAGGGTCCGGGTTGTCTGGTATCGGCATCCAGATCCGAGCTCAGGGCGTGATAATTAACTCCGGGAGCATTTCCGGAGTGAGTGCAGGCATCATTCAGCAAAACGGGGAGGTGACCAACACGCAGACCGGAAACATCAATGGGGGAATCAATGGTGTTTTAATCTTCGGCGACGTTAAAGTGTCCAACGCCGGCACGATCACGGGCGGAGTGCGAGGCGTCGAGATTCGCCCTGACATCAACGTTAGCCCCGACTTCAGCACCGAAATCGCCAACAGCGGCACGATCACGGGCGGGATCAATGGAATTGAAACCACAAGAACGTTGGCCTTGACCAACTCTGGCTCAATTTCCGGAACGGGAGCAGGCGGCAGTGGTATCCTCAGCGCTTCTGCCAATGTCACGAACACCAGCACTGGCGTCATTTCGGGCCTGGTCGGCATCCGGGCAGTCTCAGCCGACGTAACCAACGCCGGGACGATCTCGAGCGTGACCGGCAATGGCATCCTTGCCCAAACGGCCAGGGTGACCAACTTCGGCACGATCTCAACCGGCACGAACGCCGTCGCGCTCTCTGCCAACGACACCACCTTGGTCAACTCCGGGACCATATTCGCCGGCGCGGGCTCCAAGGGCATCAGTGCCGACACCGCTGTCGTGGCAAATGCGGGAACCGGCGTTATTCTGGGCGGCTTGAATGGTGTTGTGGCGACGGTGATCGCCACCATCAACAACGCCGGCCTGATATCGGGCAGCACCGGCAGCGCGGTCCTCACCGACACCGCCGTCGTAACGAACACCGGCACCGGCATCATTTCGAGCGGCCTTAATGGCATCGAGGCCACGTCGACGGCGAACGTCAATAACGCCGGGTCCATTTCCGGAGGCGCCAGCGGCAACGGCATCGTCAGCGCTTCCGCCAATGTTATCAACACCGGCACCGGCGCCATTTCAGCCGGTTTTATCGGCATCCAGGTCACGACGACCGCTACGGTCGACAACGCTGGCACGATTTTCGGCGGGTTGCTCGGTATTTCCGCCGCTGCCGTCGATGTCACCAACACCGGCGTTATCTCCGGGGGGCAGTTTGGGATTGCCGCTGCGACGGCGACGGTCCGCAACTTTGGCACGATTTCCGGGTCGGCTGTAAACAGCCTCGGCGCGGTAGGCGTCGGGATCAGCGGTGATAACGTCAACGTGGCTAACTCGGGCTTGATTTCAGGGGCCGCGGGGGGCCATGGCATCGACGCTTTTAATTCTGCCACTGTGATCAATTCCGGCACGATCTCGGGCGATGTTGGCATTCAAGCCAACGGTGGCGCCACCGTCATCACTTCTGGCACCATCACCGGCACTGGCGGCACGGCGATCGCGTTCACCGCCGGCGCTGGCAACACCTTGACGCTGGCGTCGGGTTTCGAGATCAACGGTATCGTAACCAATGCCGCAGCCGACATCACCAACAGCCTGCAGCTTGGCGGCACCGGCAACGGCACCTTCGATGTGTCGGCGATCGGACCCGCGGCGCAATACCGGAATTTCGGCAGCTTCAACAAGGTCGATACGTCGGTATTCACCCTGACCGGCACCAGCACGTTCGCAGGCCCGGTCAACGTCAATGGCGGAACGCTGGCCGTGAACGGCAACACGGCGTCATTCGGCAGCCTTAGTGTCAATGCCGGGGGTACGCTCGGCGGCACCGGCGTCGTCGGTAATACTGCCATCAACGGCGGCACGCTGGCGCCGGGCAATTCGATCGGTCTGCTGACGGTGCAGGGCAACCTCGTGTTCACGACGGCGGCGAGCTATCTCGTCGAGGTCTCGGGCACCGCGGCCGACCGCACCAACGTCACCGGCGTCGCGACCCTGGGCGGCGCCACCGTGAACGCGGTGTTCGCGCCGGGAAACAATGTCGTCAAGCAATATACCATCCTCAACGCCGACGGCGGCGTCAGTGGTATCTTCAATCCAGTGGTCGGTTCCAACAACGCGAACATCCAGTCCACGCTGAGCTATGACGCAAATGACGCTTTTCTGAACGTCAAGCTGGTCTTCGTTGCCCCGAACGGCCTCAATACCAACCAGCAGAACGTCGCCAATGCGCTGAGCGGCTTCTTCAACTCGACCGGCAGCATTCCCGCTGTTTTCGCGGCCCTCGGCCCCGGCGGGCTCACGCAAGCCTCCGGCGAAGCCGCTACCGGTTCGCAGCAGACCACGTTCAATGCGATGAACCAGTTCATGGGACTGCTCACCGATCCCTTCATCGCCGGACGCGGCGATGGCATGGCATTATTGGGCGGCGCGCCGCAATTCGCCGAGGCGAATGCCTACGCGGCCAACGGCAAGTCACGTCCGGCGGGTGAGCGCGACGCCTATGCTGCGATCTATCGCAAGGCGCCAGCCGCCGAAGCTTTCGCCCAGCGCTGGAGCGTGTGGGCCGCGGGCTACGGCGGATCGCAAACCACCGACGGCAACGCCGCCCTCGGCTCCAACACCGCGACCAGCAGGATCTATGGCACCGCGGTCGGCGCCGACTATCGCTTCTCGCCGTTTACGCTGGCGGGTTTTGCGCTCGCCGGCGGCGGCACCAATTTCTCGGTCGCCAATGCATTGGGCGGCGGCCGCTCCGACCTGTTCCAGGCCGGCGCGTTCGTTCGGCACAGCGTCGGTCCCGCCTATATTTCGGCGGCACTGGCCTATGGTTGGCAGGAAATCACCACCGACCGCACCGTGACCATCGCCGGGCTCGACCAGCTCCGTGCCAAATTCAACGCCAATGCGTGGTCCGGCCGCGTCGAAGGCGGCTATCGCTTCGTGACGCAAGGGTTCGGCCTGACGCCTTACGCGGCCGGCCAGTTCACCACCTTCGAGCTTCCCACCTATGCCGAGACGGTCGTAAGCGGCGCCAACACGTTTGCGCTGGGTTATGCCGCCAAGAACGTCACGGCGAGCCGGAGCGAATTCGGACTGCGTTCCGACAAATCATTCGCGATGCAGGACGCGATCCTGACCTTGCGCGGCCGCGCGGCATGGGCGCACGACTTCAATCCCGATCGCAGTATTGCGGCGACGTTCCAGACCCTGCCCGGCGCGAGCTTTGTGGTGAATGGCGCGGCGCAGTCGCCTGACGCCGCGCTCGCTACCGCATCCGCCGAGATGAAATGGCTGAACGGCTTCTCGCTCGTCGCAACCTTCGAAGGCGAGTTCTCCAACGTCACCAGATCCTTTGGCGGCAAGGGCGTCGCGCGCTACGCATGGTAACAAAAACCGTTGAAGCACGGCAATCCGCGCAATG
>JAIEPP010000665.1 GCA_019748335.1 Xanthobacteraceae bacterium | reverse complement strand
CCGTAACGTGCCTGGGAGCCGGAAAGCGACTGGCCGGTACGGCTGTTGAGGATAAGACGAACGAAGGTACGCAGCGTGCCGTATTCGGTAGCGGTGCGGCCATCGAGCTGAATGTGGCCCTACGAACGGAAGCCCGTCGTGCTCGCCTCGTTGAAGCCCTGATGCTTGAACTGGCTGTAGCCGTATTCAAAACGGACGCGGCCACCGACCTTGAGGCAGGTGTTGGAGCCGGGGATATAGAAGAAGCCCGAACCGTAAACGTTGCAGACCTTCACATATTCAACCGGTGAAGGCTTTTTGACGCCAAGATCGGCAGCTGACACGCCGCCCGCGAGAACCAGGCCGGCTGCTCCGCCGAGGAAGAATGTCTTGAGGATTTTCATCGATGTATATCCGTACTTGCCCGCAGAATAACGGAATTAAACTGTCACATCCGAAGAAAAACCATGCGCCGCCATTTTCCAAGCGCAATTTTGCTGCCTTGCCGGCTAATTTTGACAGTGTTGCGATTTTCCAACACGGTGTTGCAAAAAGTTTCAGCACCGGGCGCAATTAGCAGGCAATGGCCCTGCACAGGCGGCACTCAATGCCGTTTGTACGCAAACGAGATTGGTCGAGACGCGATCGAGTTGGAGTCGGTTCCACCTTGCCGGGCCCGGCACCAGTCGAATCACAGTGAGCATCGGACCGGCATCCCAGGCATGACCTCTGCGCAACAAAAAACCCCGGCTTTCGCCGGGGTTTTCCGTTACTTCAAATCGTCAGACGATTAGAAATCGCGCTGCACGCGGAAGCGGCCGATGACCTGCTCCGACGAACGAACAACGCCGACTGGCAGAACGCCGGTGCGGTAGTTGCCGCCACGGTTGTTGTTCTCGATGCCCTGGTACTGAACTTCAACACCGATATCGAGGTCCTTGACTGGCGACCAGACGAGCTGGGAACCAACCTGCCACTGAACGGAGCTCGTCACGCCACCGGCGCCGAAGAAGCCTGCCGTCTGCAGCGGAACGGTGCCGCGACCGTAGCTGGTCTCGGAGTACGAACCGAAGATCGACTGACGGATCGTCGGGGTCCAGTAATGCTGGAAGCCGGCGAACACTGCGTAGGTGTCGGAGAGCGTCAGGCGCGCACGGCCTGCAGCATCAGCCGAAACGTAGCCATCAGCAATCACGCCAGGACCAGCGTAGGGGTCAAAGACGCCCGAACCAGCCGAACCCGAACCGTTGAAGCCACCGCCGTTGATGTAACCAGCGGTGCCCTGGCCGTAGCCAGCCTGCAGCCAGAGAGCATCACCAGCCGCGATGAACGGCATGTTGATCTTCAGACCGCCCTGCACGCCCCAACCGTAATCACGGCTGATAGCAGCACCATTTGCATCGGTGGTCACGACGTTGCCGACGCGGGTCGGAGCAACCTCATGCACGACACCAGCGATCTGCGCCGAACCCCAAGCCTGCTCGACACGAACGTTGCCGACGATGTCAGGCATCTGCGCGCCGCCGTAGAACGAGCCGCGGCCGTTCAGGATCGTCACGTTGGTGTTGGTCAGAGCGTTGTTGCCTGGCAGAACCAGCTGGCGACGCAGAACCGGATCTTCGACCGACAGAGTTGCCGAGAAGCCCGAACCGAAGGTCGCGGTGTATGCGAACAGGTTCGTGGCGCCCGAGAGCGTCGAGATACCGTTCGAGCCCGTGCCCTGCCAGTTGATGTCGCCGGTGTAGAAGTCGAAGAACGAACCGACGCGACCAGCCGTGAAGCCAGCGAACTGGATGAAGGCGACGAAGTCGAGGTTGGTCTGCGCCTGGCCAGCGAAGTCAGCGCCGGTGGCGACGGTCGACGTGCCGTAGCGCTGCTGCGTGCCGGAAACTGCGTTACCGGTACGGCTGTTCAGGATGAGACGAACGAACGAACGGAGCGTGCCGTATTCCGTTGCGGTACGGCCATCCAACTGGATGTGGCCCTGTGCACGGAAGCCGGTATCCGAACCAGCGTTGAAGCCCTGGTGACGGTTTTCGCCGAAGTAGTATTCAGCACGAACGCGGCCGCCGATCTTGAGGCAGGTGTTCGAGCCAGGAATGTAGAAGAAGCCTGCGCCGTAGGTGTTGCAGACCTTGACGTATTCGACAGGCGACGGCTTCTTGACGCCGAGATCGGCTGCCGATGCGCCCGACACAGCGACGAGCGCCGTGGCCGAACCGAGAAGAAGACTCTTAACGAGCTTCATGTTGAACCTCCAAAGTTTGATCCTTGGGAGCGGGCTGTCGCTTTTAAGTCGCTGGCTTGGTGCCAGGTCCCCGTCGGCAGAACGTCCCATTTCCCCATGCTTGTCTTTTTATCTATCGGCAGAACGACCAACGCTGATTTTTCGACCAGCTTTGATTTCGATAACCAATAAATGAAAACACACGACTGGGGTGCCCCCGTCGCAGGTCTCACATTACTGACGCAGCGATTCCAAGCAACCGCCCCGCGCCTGTTTTGGCCGCAATCAAGCCGCTTTTCACCCCCCTGTTGCACAAAGACAACGCAATTTGCGTCTGCGTGGGAGATGGCGCTCAAGGCCGGCGTCGCGCATCAAGCAGACGACGCGCCTCTGCTCAATAGAAGGCGTTAAGCGTTTGTAAACGTTTCGCATTCCCGAGCCGTGCCATTTTTGCGACGTTTTGGCCGATGAGCGGTTGCCGCCGCCAGCCACGGGCGACACACAGAGACATTGTTTCAGCGCTGTGCAAAACGGCACGATCGGTTGCTCCAATGCGGCGCATAACCGGTTCGACAAACGCGGGAAGCCGCAGTTGCAGCACCCGGCCCGGCCAACGAAAAAGGCCCGCTGCACGGGCCTTCATCGCATTGCCGCAAAGCGACGGCGCTGCAGCGCCTGTCTTCCCGATCAAAAATCACGCAGCATGCGCAATCGACCGATGACGCTATCGGATTCGCGCGTGACGCCCGCAGGCAGTGCGCCGCCGACGTAGTTGGCTCCACGATTATTGTTCGCGTTGTGATTGTATTGAACCTCTGCCCCGATATCGAGGTCCTTGACCGGAGACCAGACAAGCTGCGTGCCCACCTGCCACTGTTCGAAACGCGTTATCGGGCCGAGCCCGGCAACGCCACTGGTCGTGGCGACGATCGGCGCGGCAGAGCGGCCGTAGCTGACGTTGGTGTAGCCGGCGAACAGGCTCGAACGGAGTGTCGGCACCCAATAATGCCGGATGCCGGCAAAGATAGTGTAGGAATCCGACAGGCTCACACGCGCCCGCCCGGTGGCGTCTGCATAGGCATACCCATCGACGAGAGAGCTGATGTTGTAGGGATCGAGGTTGCCGGATGTGGCGCTGCCTATCCCGTTCTGGTTACCGCCATCCGTGTAGGACACCGCGCCCTTGCCATAGGAAGCCTGCAGGGCGAACAGGTCACCGGCCGCTAGGAACGGCAGATTGATCTTGATCCCACCCTGCACGGCAAAACCGTAGTCGCGGCTCAAGGCGGCACCCTGCGGGTCGATCAATCCGTTGTCACCCCGCAGCGTGTTCCCCCCGGCGCCGGCATATGCCCCGGCGGCATTCGCCACCCGGCTCAGCGTCACTTCGTGCAGCGCGGCCGACACCTGCGCCGAACCCCAGGGCTGATCCCAGCGCACATTGCCGACGATGTCAGGCGTTTGCGATCCGCCATAGAAAGAGCCGCGCGTGGTATTCGGAATATTGCCGGCTGCGACAAGATTATTGCGGCCATTCAGGATAAGCTGACGCCTGATGATCGGATCCTCGATCGACAGCGTCGCCGAGAAGCCGCCACCGAGCGTCGCGGTATAGGCAAAAACATTGGTGCCGCCGGCAATTTTGAGCAGCCCATTGCCGGCCGTGCCCTGCCAGTTGAAATCGAACGTATAGAAATCGAAGAAGGAGCCCGTGGTGCCGGCGGTAAATCCGGCAAACTGAATGAAGGCAATGAAGTCGACGTTCGTCTGCGCCTGGTTCGCAAAGTCGGCCCCGGTCGCGACGGTCGATGTGCCCAGCCGCTGCTGAGAGCCCGACAATCCAGCGCCTGTGCGGCTGATCAGAACGAGGCGTGCAAACGTCCGGAGCGTACCGTAGTCTGTTGCGGTGCGGGCATCGAACTGGATCTGCGCCTGCGATCTGAAGCCGGTCGAGTTCCCCGCATTGTGGCCAGCATGCAGCGGTTCATTCAGATAGACCTCGGCGCGCACACGGCCGCCGACTTTCAGGCAGGTGTTGGACCCTGGAACGTAGAAGAAACCGCCGCCATACGTGTTGCAGATCCTGACATATTCAACCGGCGCAGGCTTCTTGGCAGAAAGATCAGCAGCAGATGCGGTCGTGGCTGCAAGAACAGCCGACGCCGCACCGAGAAAAAAAGTCTTGAGAGTTTTCATCGCCGTCCCCCCTCGCATCAAACCAATCGTTGCCTGCGACAGTATTGCTTGCCGCTGTGATAGCAAGCGGCTCGAACCGGAGAACGGCTCCGGAAAACAACAAATTAAGCGGATGTTGCAGGAGAAACACGCTTTGTAAGTTGACTTGAAAAATTCGACAAATACTTGTTCCTATTCAAAATTTTATTGCCGATCAGCGTTTCATCCTGATCGATTTCAGCAATGTTCAAGCGCGCCTCGGCCTCTGCAAAACGGCGAGGGTCAGACTTGCCTGTCCGATGCTGCGATGTCATCGAGCTTGCTGCCCAAATCGGCGCGGCTGAGGCTGCGAAAGCGTCTTATGCTGAGCGGGATGAGGCCCAGATAGACGAATGTCAGGGCGATCAATGTCTCGAACGGATAGGCGACGATGAGCGTCACTACGAGCACGACGCCGACGAAAAGCGGCATCACATGTTCGCGCGGCACAAAGTTGCCCATGCGCTTGAACGAGAAGGTTGGAATGGTGCTGCTCGTCAGGAACGCGAGGAAAAGCGTGTAGGCGAGGACGAAGTAGGGCTCGCCCGTCCATTTCGGCAGACCGGCCAGCGCCGCGTAGACCGGCAGCAGGCTCGTCATCGCGCCGGCTGGTGCGGGCATGCCGACAAAGTAGTTCTTCTGCCAGTCGGGCCGGTCCGGATCGTCGATCGAGACATTGAAGCGGGCGAGACGCAGCGCCATCGACACGGCGAAAATCAGTGCGCCGATCCATCCGATCGTGCCGGTCGCGCCGATGTCCCGAAGAATCCAGAAATAGAGAATGAGCGCGGGCGCGCAGCCGAAATTCACGAAGTCCGCGAGCGAATCGAGCTCCGCCCCGAAGCGTGATGTGCCTTTGAGAAACCGGGCGACGCGTCCGTCGAGTCCGTCGAGCACGGCCGCGATGGCCACCGCGATCACCGCAAGCTTCAGTTTGCCCTCGACCGCGAGCCGCACCGCCGTGAGGCCCGAGCAGATCGATAGCAACGTGATCACGTTGGGAATGAGCATGCGCAGCGGAACCGGCCGGAAGCGGCGACGCTTCGGCTCGGCGCCATCCGGCTCGAAGGGCGGAAACAGCGTCGTCATGCGATGTTGCTACAGCAAGGCGCGGGCTGCGTCACCTCTCCACTGTCGATGCGTGCCGCTACTGGATGCGGAAGGAGCGCGGCGCGTCCGAGCCCGCAAGATCGGCGAGCACCGTCTCTCCGGCGACGGCGCGCTGCCCGACGCCGACGATCGGCCTCGCGTCTTCCGGCATATAGACGTCGACACGGCTGCCGAAGCGGATGAGGCCGATGCGTTCGCCGACGCTCAGATCGTTCCCCTCCTTGACGAAGCAGAGGATGCGGCGAGCGACGAGCCCTGCGATCTGTACGACGCCGAAGCTGCCATGCGGCGTTTCGATCACCAGCCCGTTGCGCTCGTTGTCATCGCTTGCCTTGTCGAGATCCGCGCTCAGAAACAGCCCGGCGCGATAGGCAATCTTGGTGATTCGGCCGGAAACCGGCGCGCGGTTCACGTGGCAGTCGAAAACATCCATGAAGACAGAGACGCGCGGCAGCGGCTTCACACCTAGGCCAAGCTCGGGCGGCGGCACGAAGAAGCCGACGCTGTCGATGCGCCCGTCGGCAGGGCTGATCACGAGCCCCTCGCGCACCGGCGTCGCGCGCGGCGGATCGCGGAAGAAATAGGCGCACCAGGCCGTCAGCACCCATCCGAGCCAGCCGAGCGGCGGAACCGCCCAGGCAAGCGCCATGGCAAGCACGGCGAACGCCGCGATGAAGATATAGCCCTCGGGATGAATAGGCACGAGGGTGCGACGGATGGAGGCGGTTACAGACATGAGGCTCGCGATGCTTTTTGAACAGCGCGAGGGTTTAGCGCAACGAAGATGCGATGGCAAAGGGGCGCACATGCGGCGTGCAGCCGGGTCTCGCCGCACCTCGCATCTTGTCCTTTTGCAAATGGACATCCACGGATTTTCTGACACCGGGCATCGACTGGTATTTGATTACCAAGCTCGCTGATAGCCAGCGCGCGAATCGATGCCGCAACCCACCGTAAAACCCACAAAACCTCGCTCAAATCTAAATTAACGATAATCTAACCATAGCTTAAACTGCAAAATTTTTTGGCATTTTATGCTGGATTGAGTGATGCCAGATTTTTTCAACGACGACGAACTGAAGGACTTTCGAACTATCAAATTCCACATGCGGGAGAATCGCGATGGACGGATTTCAACTGAAGACCGTACTTCAAGCGGAGCGGGATCTCATCAGATCAACCCTCCAGTTCCATAACGGAAACCGCACGCGCTCAGCACGGACACTGGGCATCACGTCGAACACGCTGCGCAGCAAAATGCTGCAGTTCGGCCTCTCCGACGACTTCCGCTCCTTTGGCGGTCGCCCGAAGACCAGCGGCACAGAGCCGGTTTTTGCAGCGCCCGCCAATGCAGGTGCGTCGGATGTCAACACCGCCTGCCCGATTGCAGCAGGCTTTCAGCTGGAAAGCGCCCCCGCGGAAGCGATTTCCGCTCACAGTCCCTCTCCTTTCGATCCCTTGGCCGGCCCGATGGAGCACGCCCTGTTCCTGCAAATGGTCGAGGCGCGCATAGGAACGGCGAAACCGCCAAGGCAGTTCGCAATGCTGGCCATCGATTTCAACCGTAACGATGCGCTGGACAGCGATCTCGGCATTGAAATCGCTGACGAAACCCACATCATCAACGCCATGCTTCTGGCCGGCGCCGTTGATCCGGCAGATCACGTATTTCGGACCGCTGCGGCAAAATTTTGTGTCTTGGTGGAGACGCCCGGCGGAGCCGCTGAGGCAAGGTCACGCGCCGAGCAGATCTGGGACAGGATTCAATTCCCGCTGGGCTGCGACGCCAACGCCATGTGCGACCAGCTCGCAATGGGGTTCAGCCTCTTTCCATCAGATGCGGAACAGGCAACCGACCTCGTCAATGCAGCACAACTCGCATTGCGGGAGAGCTTTGCGTTCAACGATCACCCGATCGTCCGTTTCGAGCCAAGGATGCGCGAAAAGGCAAAGGGACGGATTGCGATCCGCTCCGGCCTGCGTCGCACGCTGGCCGCTGGAAAGATCGTCCCGTTCTATCAGCCCAAGATCGACTTGCATCGGGGCAGGATCGTTGGCGTC
This sequence comes from Xanthobacteraceae bacterium, assembly GCA_019748335.1. Lineage (GTDB taxonomy): Bacteria > Pseudomonadota > Alphaproteobacteria > Rhizobiales > Xanthobacteraceae > Bradyrhizobium. The sequence continues at coordinate 2,188 of JAIEPP010000665.1, read as the reverse complement.
GAAGCATTTCTGCGCCACCTCTGTCCGATCGATGGCATCAAGCTGCCCTCTCACTTCAAAGCCGCTTTCAAAGATCGGTCCTTGTCCAAGCAGCTATCCGACCGAATACTCGACGGGGTAACGGAAGATGTCTCCGATTGGATCAGCCGCGACATCCGGTTTGGCCATGTGTCGTTGAACGCAAGCGTCGCCGAATTCAGCCATGTGCATTACGGCGACATGCTGATCGAGGCGGTGGCGCTGCGCCATCTCGACCCGGAGTCCGTCAAGATCGAGATCCCCGAACGCGCTCTGGCCGACACCGGCAAGGCCCTCGATACCATCAGAACGCTGCGCGCGCGCGGATTCAAGATCGCGCTCGACGATTTCGGCATCGGTTTCGCAACGTTGGCGCATCTCCACGAACTGGAGATCAGCGAGGTGAAACTCGACCGATCGCTTGTGGCGAAGCTCGAGACCGATACGTCAGCGAGGCGCATCATCGCCTCGACGATCGAAATGGCGACCGAACTGGACATCACGGTGGTCGCCAAGGGTGTCGAAACCCTCGGGCAGGCAGTTCTTCTGAAAGGCATGAGATGCGCCGTGGCGCAGGGCCATTTTTTCGGCAAGCCGATGCGGGCACGCAGCCTCCCTGCCTTCATCCAGGCATTCCCGAGGAAAATTCGGCAGGTTCTGGACTTTAACGATGCCTACGCATGGGAGGATTTTGTGCGATGAACTCACTCTACACTCTGTCCTACTACAGTGAATGCCTCATCCCCGAGGAGCTGAGACGCTCGGAAATGGCCAAGATCGTTTCCGTTTCGACACGGAACAACGCCATCCGATACATAAGCGGTCTCCTGACGCTTCAAGGCGATCACTTCATGCAGGTTCTGGAAGGGTCGCAGACGGAGATCCTGAACACGTTCGAAGCCATCAAGAGGGACCGCCGGCACCGCAACGTCGAGCTTGTCGCGTTCCGCAAGATCAAGACGCGACGATTCGCTCGTTGGGTCTTCGGCCATGCCGGGCGGACGCCGGAAGCGCAGAGTTTCTTCGACACCTGGAACCCGAAGGTGGAAGACCTGAACCATGAAGACGTCACCCGCAATCTCGAGCGGCTGATGGATATCGACCGCAAATACATGGTCAGTTCGTCACATGGTGAACTGGCTCGCTGCGCGTTCTTGTGAAGCTCGGTGTTTGAACCTCTCGGTAAAGCCAGGCCGATGCTCGCGGCTTGGCTCTCCATCATCCGCCATTCAGTTCCAGGGAAGCCCGCATAAGTGACGAAAGCCGGTTCATGCCGGCTTTTGTCGTTTCCGCTCTTTTTTAACCGATTTCCGTCCCACGGAGCGGAACATTATGAAGCAGGCTGCGTAGATCGGGGTGATCGGCAAATCCTCGCGATCTACGCGGTTTGATCCGTCCTGTTCCATGTGACAATTCGTCGGTGAACGAATGGTACTCGTGAAAGATTTATGGGCAGCAAGCTGTTTTATTTAAAGAAATCGAAATTTTTCTTGCCGTTGGCGGATTGATGAAACAAATTTACACGCTCTCATATGTCAGTCGCTGTCTGCTGCCTCCAGAGACGCAGACCTCCGAAATGAAACGTCTTGTTGCGGTATCGACCAAAAACAATGCGATCCGCTATATCAGCGGGTTGCTGACGCTGCAGGATGACCAATTCTTCCAGGTGATCGAGGGAGAACAAAAGGAAATTGGCCGCACATTCGACGCCATCCGCCGCGACATGCGTCACACCGACATCAGGCTGATCGCCGAAAAGGAACTGCCGGAAAGGCAATTTCCGCGTTGGATCTTCGGCGTGGTGGGTACGTCTCCCGAAGCGAAGGCATATTTCTCTGAGATCACGGACCAGTCCTATCTGAGCAGCCATGACGAACTCAGCAACATGCTGCACCACCTTGCCAGCATCGACACCGCCAGACGATCGCTCACCGATTTTCATGACTAATTCGGCTGGACCAATGGCGCGCCGTTGACCCAATATCGTTCGAGCGGACCCGATCGAATCGACGGCCTTCGATCGGTCGAACGGCAGTCGCCGCCTGTTACCGTGCCACCTCGCTCTTGTCCTTCACACTCGGCCAGTTGGCCTCCGCCTTCGAGACATAGCCGGCGACATCCTGCTTCCACTTGCCCTGAACGGTCTTGCTGTAGTTGAGGTAGAGCTTGC
>JAIEPP010000090.1 GCA_019748335.1 Xanthobacteraceae bacterium | reverse complement strand
ACTCGCTGGCGAAGATCCCGGCGCTGCTCGTGGTCGGCAAGAAGGAAGCCGAGGCGCATTCGGTCTCGATCCGCCGTCTCGGCAGCGAAGGGCAGACGGTGTTGCCGACCGCCGAAGCCATTGCCGCGCTGGTCGAGGAAGCAACCCCGCCGGACGTGAAGCGCGCACGGCTGGAGGCCTGATGGCCGAACGCCCAACCAACGACGAACAGGAACTGCCGGCCTATCCGATCCGGGCTTATCAATTGATCCCGGATCCCAATCAGCCGGCAGTGGTGGCGTTGGCGATCGAGACCGATCAGGGCCACAGCCTGTTCCTGGCGACCCGGCAAATTCTCGAAGATCTGGGCAAGGATCTGCTGGAGCGGGCGGCGAAGATGCCGGGCAAGGCTTGACGCGGTCGCGCATGACAATCGGACTATGCTGGCTTTGCCGGGACCGGGCCCTTCATGCGCGCGGTTCAGCAGGCACCATATTCGCGGTCACTGACGTCCACACAACCCGAGTTCCACAAACGGAACCAGATGTTGCTGCTTGGTAACAGCCACGGGAACCATCCTCCCATAGACTGGAACCAGCCAGATCCACGCTGCACCGGCTGCTCGGGCTGACTTCAAAATGCTCAATTCGGCCGATTTGGCGGGCTGAAGAAGAAAGTGCAGTTTCTCTAACAAGACCCACCATCCTCGTCCGGAGTTGGTTGGAGGCGTTAGATGATTTCACTCAGAAACACAGCGGCATTGGTCCGCCGCTTCGGGGCGTCCGATGCGAACATGGTCCTTTGGCTCGATCGGATGCTGGTGGTTCTTGCTGCGGCGGCTGCCATGGTCGCGACGAACCCGGCATTGGCGCAATCAACCTGCAATATCTCGAGCGGCGCGTCACAGGCGCTCGGTGCAAACTCCTTCGCCTGCGGTCCCAACGCAATTGTTATAGGCGCGAACTCTAATCCAGCAAATCCAGTACGCGGTACCGCGCTCGGCGACGCCGCGCAGGCGGTTGGCAATGATGCAACCGCGGTCGGGCAATTTGCCTACGCCGATACATCGTCAACTTCGCTGGGTTCGGGATCGGAAGCAATTGGCACACAGTCAGTTGCCATCGGAACCGGCGATAACAACAATACCAACGACTTCACCAACACTTATGGCGCCCGTGCCAACAACGGCACGGCCGCGGGCTTTGCAGCGATAGCAACCTCGAACGCGACAGCAATCGGCCATGGCGCCCAGGCAACAGGATTCTCGTCCGTCGCCCTCGGTATGGATGCGACAGCGACGAATACCAATTCCGTCGCGATAGGTGACGGCGCGAGTGCCTCCGGCCTCAATTCCGTGGCGATCGGCGCCAATTCGGTTGCCAGTAGCTCCAATGTAGTTTCGGTCGGTGCGGTCGGCAGCGAACGCCGCATCGTCAATGTCGCCGATGGCTCGATCGGTATCGGCAGCACGGATGCGGTGAATGGCGGACAGCTGATGACTGCGAACCAGCGGGTCGCCGCGGTTTTCGGCGCCGGTGCCGGGCTTGATGTCAGCGGGCAGCTGACCGCGCCGAGTTACAGCATCCTCGGCAGCACGTACAACAGTGTCGGTACGGCGCTTGCCGCCCTCAACGCGCAGGCGGTCTATGTCCAGACCAACAGTAGCGGCGCTGCCGCTTCCGCAACAGGACTTGACGCCAGCGCAATCGGCTCGAATGCACGCGCCAGCGGCGCCAATTCTCTGGCGTTAGGCACGAATTCGCAGGCGACGCAGTCGGGATCAATTGCCGTCGGCTTCAACGCATCCTCGACCGGGACCAATGCCATTGCGATCGGCACCGGCGCCGTTGCGACCGGCTCAATCGGCGTCGGTGCGGGTGCAACTGCTTCGAATGGGGGCGCGGCCTTTGGCGATGGCGCGGTCGCAACCGGCGCCAACTCCGCGGCGCTGGGCACCAACGCGTCGGCGACCGCCGCAAATTCGGTCGCGATCGGCTCCGGTTCGACCAATACGGTTGCCAACACGGTATCGTTCGGTTCCGCCGGCAACGAGCGTCGCCTCACCAATGTCGCTGCAGGCGTCAATGCGACCGACGCGGTCAATGTCGGCCAGTTGCAGTCAACCGTTTCCGGCATTCAATCGCAATATGCCGGGCTTCAAAACCAGGTCATCGACAACCAGCGCGAAGCCCGGCGCGGCATCGTCGCAGCGGTCGCTATCGCACCGGTGCTGATGCCTTCGAGCGCCGGCAAGACCACCGTTGCCGTCAATACTGGATACTATCGCGGCGAAAGTGGCGTTGGGATCGGCGTGTCGCACAGGTTGAACTTCGCTATTCCGACCGTGGTCTATGGCAGCTATGCCAATGGCGGCGGCAACGAACATATTGGTCGCGCCGGTATGGCGGTCGAATTCTGAGCAAGCTGAAAGCCTGACACATGTCCTGGTCCCGTTGCACTCACGTGCTCCGCCTTCCCGTGGTCGCGCTGGCAGCCATGATCGTCGTTGCTTGCCCTGTCGCCGCTGTCGCGCAACAACAGCCAAGCCAGCCTGCGCCGCAACAAGTCCAACCCTCGGCCGAATGGAGCAAACTGCCACGCATGCAGATCGAGCGCCAGTTCGCGGGTCCATTGCAAGACACCGTGATCCAGCGGCTGCGCGATCCCGTCGACGGCACCATCTGCTACCTCTATCTGCCGATCTCGGCGCCGCACTCGCCGGTGACGAGCACGGGCTTCGTCCAGTACGGCCCCAACGCCATCGGCAGCATCAATTGCCTGCCGGGCACGCCGGTCGCGGCGCCTGGCCGCAAGCACTGACGTACTCACAATCGATCTAAATTGCCTTTCGGCGGCTTCGTAGCCACCCTATCTGCGTGATAGCCGCCCCCAACCCGCCCGAAGAAAGAGACCCTCGTGCCCGATGCCCTTGAACTCCTGAAACTCCGCCGTTCGGTAAAGCCCCGCGAGATGAGCGGCCCCGGCCCCTCGGCCGAAGAAGTCGACACCATCCTGACCATCGGCGCCCGGGTGCCGGATCACGGCAAGATGACGCCGTGGCGTTTCATCGTGTTCGAGGGCGACGCGCGGGCTCGCGCCGGCGACGTCATCGCGAAAGTTTTTGCCCGGAAGAATCCGACCGCGCCCGCGGCCGAGATCGAGATCGAGAAACGCCGGTTGATGGATGCGCCGCTGGTGATCGCGGTGGTGAGCTTCACGAAGCCTCACCCGAAAGTGCCGGCATGGGAGCAGGAACTGTCCGCCGGCGCCAGCGCGATGAACATCGTCACCGCGGCTACCGCACTCGGTTACGGCGCTAACTGGCTCACCGGCTGGTTCGCCTTCGACCGCGACGTGCTCGACGGCTTTGGGCTGAAACCGGACGAAAAGCTCGCCGGCTTCATCCACATCGGCACCGCGAAGCCTGCCGAAGACCGCCCTCGCCCGGCGCTGTCGGATATCGTGACGCGGTTTTAGGTTGGAGAAGCAATCGGGCGTCACGGATAGCCTCTTGACCCGGCCCTTGGGACCGCCCCGATAAGGAGCACGGTCTGTCAACAACGAGGTGATTCGTGACCGCTCCCGCGCAATTCCTGAACCCTTCCGAAGCTGCCAAACGATCCGGCGTATCCGTCAAGGCCCTGAGGCTTTACGAGCAGCGCGGCCTCCTCACTCCGGCACGTACCGCGGCAGGATGGCGCGTCTACGGTCCCGACGCGATGTCCCGCGTAGCCGAAATCGTCGCCCTGCGCGAACTCGGCCTCAGTATCGGCCAGGTGGCGCAAGTGCTGGAAGGCGACGCGACATGCCTGGAGTCCGCGCTTGCCGCGCATCAGGCCGTCATCGAGGGCCGGCTCCGTCAACTCGCGGATGTCGCAGAGAAGGTTCGCCGTGTCAGGACGGATCTTGCTAACGGCAAGACGCCAGCCACCGGCGACCTGGCGCGGCTGGTCAAACCGGCCGCCGCGATCGCCGTCGCGTTCGACCTGCCGTGGCCCTGGGGCGGCGAGCCGTTCGAGCTGCATGACATCAAGCCGCTCAACTACATTGTCGGCCCGCTCGGCAGCGGAAAGACCCGACTGGCCCAGCGCCTCGCCGAGGCCCTGCCCGATGCCGTCTTCCTCGGCCTGGAACGTTTGGCGGACGGCGGCGCCGGAGCGCGCGCGGTGTTGGACGCGGACCCGGCCCTGAGGTCGCGTGTCGATCAAACATTGGAGTGGCTCGTCGAGGACGGCGCCACTGGGTCGGAGGCACTGGTCGCGTTGCTGGTCGCGTTGCTGGTCGCGCTCGAAGCGCAAAGCTCCGCCGTCCCGGTCATCGACATGCTGGAGCAGGGTCTGGATCACGCGACTCAGGAAGCCCTGATCGCGTGGCTGCGCCGCCGTGCGCCCGACACGAAGCCGCTGTTCTTTCTCACGCGTTCCAGCGCCATCCTGGACCTCGACGCCGTGGGCATCCATGAGGCGGTCATCTTTTGCCCCGCCAACCACAGCCCTCCGACCCTTGTCGCGCCCTATCCCGGCGCGCGCGGCTACGAGGCCGTTGCCTCCTGCCTGGCCGCGCCGGAAGTGCGGGCGCGGACCGAAGGCGTCATCGCATGGCGGCCCGAGGCGGCCTGATCGTCCGTCACTTGTACCGGCGTGCGTTCAGGCATGACGCACCGTGTCGATTTACGCCGCCTTCGTCGCGCGCGATCCAAAACCGGACAACAGCGCCGCGAGTTCGGCGGCCGGCCTCGCCGCGCTGAACAGAAAGCCCTGCACCTCGTTGCAGCCTTCGGCGCGCAGCCAGTCGAGCTGGCCGGTGGTTTCAACGCCTTCCGCCGTCGTGGTGATGTTGAGGCTGCGGCCGAGGCCGGAGATCGCGCGCACGATCGCGACGCAATCTTCACGTTCCGCCAGATCCTTTACGAACGAGCGGTCGATCTTGATCTTGTCGAACGGAAAACTTCTGAGATAGCTCAGGCTGGAATAGCCGGTACCGAAATCGTCCATCGATATGCTGACGCCGAGTTCGCGCAGCTGATGCAGGATCGCCAGATTGGCTTCGGTCTCGGCGAGGAAAACCGATTCCGTGATCTCGAGTTCGAGCCGCTGAGGCGACAATCCGGAATGCGCCAGTGCGGAAATCACCACTTGCACCAGATTGCGGCTGCGAAACTGGACCGGCGACAGGTTGACCGCAACCTTGACATTGGTCGGCCAGTTCATGGCCTCCGCGCAGGCTTCGCGCAGCACCCATTCGCCGAGCTGGACGATCAGGCCGATATCCTCGGCGACCGGAATGAACTCGGCCGGCGAGATCATGCCCTTGTCGGGATTGCGCCAGCGCAACAGCGATTCAAATCCGCTGATCCGGTCGGCGGCGAGATCCACCAGCGGCTGGTAGTGCAGTTCGAACTCGCCATTGGCAAAGGCGCGGCGCAGGTCGCGTTCCATGTCGCGGCGCTTTTGCGCCTGGCGGTCCATCTCGCGTTCGAAGAAACGGTGCACGCCGCCGCCATCCGACTTGGCGCGATAGAGCGCCATGTCGGCGTTACGCATCAGCTCCTCGCTGGACGCGCCGTCGCCGGGCGACAGCGCGATGCCGATGCTGGCGCCGACGACCGCCTCGAGGCCGTCAATGTCGTAGCGTTCGCTCAGCGTGGAAATCAGCCGGTCGGCAAAATCGCTCACCTCGTTCGGCGAGACATCCGACGTCAGCACGATGGCGAATTCGTCGCCGCCGAGCCGGGCGACGAGATTTTCGCCGCGAACCTCGGACTTCAGCCGTTCGGCCACCAGCTTCAGCAGGCGATCGCCCACGGGGTGACCGAAGGAATCGTTGACGTTCTTGAACAGGTCGAGATCGACACACAGCACCGCTACCCGCTTGTTGCCGGACCTGCCGCCCTCCAGCGCCTGGCGAAGGCGATCCTGGTAGTAGTCCCGGTTCGGCAAATTGGTCAGGCCGTCATGGTGGGCCATATGGGCGATGCGCGCTTCCGCCTCGCGGCGCTCGGTGATGTCGACCACGGCCACCAGATAGCCATCGCAGCCGTCGAAGGCGACCCGCCGCCCGAATGTCAGCACATGGATTTCGCTGCCGTCAGCCTTGAGATGCCGCCAGTCATGGCTGGAGTTGTAGACGTCGCCGATGTGCTGCAGCGCCTGGCTATGGGTTGCCCATTCGTCTTCCGGCCATATCTCGCGAAGCTGCATGCCGAGAAAGGTTTCGCGGCTGTAGCCGTAATGCTGCACGGCCGCATCGTTGACGCTGAGGAACTTGGTGGTCCCGGCATCGAATACCCACATCGGCATCGGATTGTTGTCGAACAGCAGACGGAACGAAACCTCGCTGCGCTTCAGCTCGGTAACATCCGAGACCGTCAGCGACAGCATGTCGCCGAACGCCGTCACGCCCAGTCGCAGACTGCGATCCTCGCGGTCGATTTCGATCTGACCGCCACCGCCGTCGCGGATGATGTCGCGCAACCGCTGGATCACCTCGGGCGCGCACAGCAGGCTTCCGCCATGGCCGAGCCGGCGCCACAGCAGCGCCGTCGACGGCTGCCGCAGCAGGCGCGCCGCGCCCTGGTTGAGATGGACGATCTGGAAATCGGACGGTTGCCCGCCGGCATCGCGGATGGCCGCCAGCGACAGCACGCCTTCGTCGGTTGCGGAAAAGATGGTGTCGAGCAGATTGTATTGCGTGTCGCGCTCGTTGACGTAGGCGCCGACCAGCGTGCCGCCCCAGCGCGACGACGTCGGCAGCGCCAGCACGTCGTAGGTCCGCACCAAGCCGTCGCGCACGCAATGCGCCGAGGCGAGGTACGGACGGCCGTTCGCAAGCGCGCTCGATGTCGCCTCGCCGAGCGCGGTGGCGCAATCCGGCGGCAGCGCGTCGAGCGGAATGTCCCAGCGGGTATCATTCAGCCATTGCTGGATGTAGCGGCCGGTGTGCGAGATGGCGAGCGCGCCATCCTTGTCCCTGAGCAGGACGATGTGATCCGCCAGCCGCCCGAGGCTGCCGAGCATGACGTCTTCATAGCGAGGCAATGCTTCGCCCGGACGCAACGCCGCCTGCCATTTTCGTTTCAGAACCGGTACGTCGCCAAACGTATCGTTGTTGAATTTTTCCGCCCCTGACGACTTCTTCGCCACAGCCATGACCTGCCCCGCTACGCCTACGCTCAACACGCGGCATCAAGTGCAGCGGGGGATTTAAGGCCGTGTAAAAATTGCGGGAGCGGTACGCCGATGTGGCGATTATGACAGTTTTTAGTCGCGCGATGGTTAGTGCGAATTAGAAACTATGACAGAGGCGAAACGATGCGCCGCTACAACCGGATCCAAGAATTCGCGAAGAAATCAGCGTGCGACGACCTCGACCTCGCCGTCGACGCCGTTGACGACGTTGAAGGGCCGCTCGAACACCTTGCCTTCGTTCTTGGCGATGGCGCGGTATTCGCCTTCGGACAGCACCACGCGCGGAAACGCGCCGATCGATTCCTTGATCACGTCGCCGCCCGGTGTGATCACCGACCATGCGGTGTTGGCGAGCGCCTCGCCGCCCTTGTCGCTGACGAGCTTGAGCGTGATGACGGCGGCGCGGTGGGTGACGATCACGTCGGTCAGCTTGCCGGCCTGCACGCGGATATCGGAACGCACCACGGAATTGGCGTCGCCGTAGTTGGAGATGATGTAGTAGGTGCCCTCCGGCAGCAAGGCGACGTCGCCGGCGGCGACGTTGGGCACCAGCGCGCCGCGCTCGGAGGTTTCGAACTGGCTGCCCTTGTAGATCGCGAACGAAATCTGGTTCTGCGGAATCTTTGAGGTACCGACGCGGCCTTCGATGCGCAGCCCGCCGGCCGGAAGCACGAAGGATTCGCGATCGGTCTCGGACTTCAAGCTCACAGCGCGGACCGCACTGACCAGGCCGAGCGCGACGTGGACCACGTAATTACCCGGCGGCAGCACGATGTTCGGGGTCGCACCGCGATCCTCGCGGATCATCTTGAAGGTGCCGGACTCGTCCGGCTTGTCCGCAAACACCCGCCACACCAGCCCGTTGCTGATGATCGGCAGATCCTTGCCGTAGCGCGCCGTCAGCGACAGCACCGCCTGGCCCGCGGTCGCGGCGCCAGGTGGCGGCGTCACCGGCGGGACGGTGGCGATCGTCGGCGGCACGATGGCGGGCTGGGTCAATGTCGGGGGAAGACTGGGGATCGATGCCGGGCCGGACGGCGGCGCCAGATTCATCGCAGGCCCACCCGGCGCGTCCGGAACCGCGTTCGGCGGTACCGGCGGCGGCCGGTCCGTAAACATCTGGGCCGAGCTTGGGGCTGGCAGCAGCGAAACCAGCATAAAGGCGAGCGTCAGGGCGAGCGCAAGCGCCGGAAAAGGCCCCCTGGCCCGCCCGTCCCCACCGATACCGTTACCCCTCGCAGTCATGGCCATGCTTTTCACTGAAAACGCGGCAAATTCAAGCCTCCAGCATGCCCTGCCGACCCCGGCCTGGTGGAACCGGGCGCAGAGCCCAATGTTGATCCAGCGGTCGCGATCCAGTCACAATCGCTGCCTACGTCGATTTGGTCGGGCATAAACCATGCATGGTGAAAATCTGGTGATGATGCAGGCGATTCTGGCAGGTCCGCGTCGCGGCGAATAACGTAAGGCCGCAGGAGAGTTTTAGTGTTGGATAATTGGATGGGCCGCGGCCAAAAGGGCTCGGACGGCCACGACAAGATCGGCCTCGGCACGGTCCGGCGGCCGGTGATCGGGCTGGCGCTGGGTGGCGGCGCAGCGCGCGGCTTTGCCCATATCGGCATCATCAGGACGCTGGCCGCCCACGGCATCTTTCCCGACGTCGTGGTGGGGACCTCGATGGGTGGGGTGGTCGGGGGAGCCTACGCGGCCGGACGTCTCGACGGACTGGAGGAATGGGCCCGCAACCTGCAGCCGCGAAACATTTTCTCTTATCTCGATATCCGCCTCAACGGCTCCGGCCTGATCGGTGGCGCCAAGCTCGCCGCCGAGATCGAGACCACCCTGGGCCGTCACCAGATCGAGGAACTGGCGCTCAAGTTTGCGACCGTCGCGACGGAGGTTCGGACCGGTCACGAAATCTGGCTGACCCATGGCAGCATGGCCGACGCGATGCGCGCCTCCTATGCCTTGCCCGGAATATTCGCGCCGGTCATGATCGGCGACCGTTGGCTGGTCGACGGCGCACTGGTCAATCCGGTGCCGGTATCCGTGGCGCGCGCGCTCGGCGCAGAAGTCGTGATCGCCGCCAATCTCTCCAGCGATGTCTTCACCCATTCGACGACGATCCATTCCCATGGACCCTCGGCCGGCGCTTCGGGTTCGGCCGCCGCGGACACCGAGCTTGAACCCGAGCCGCCGAAACGCGGGCTCGGTAAATTCTTCTCCGCAGAGCGCACCATGAAGCGTGAGTTCTTCGGCGGCGGCGGACGGCCGGGTATCTCCAGCGTCATGGTCGACGCCTTCAACATCATGCAGGACCGCATTACGCGCGCGCGGCTGGCCGGCGATCCGCCGGACCTGTTGATCTCGCCCCGCATCGGCCACATCGGCTTTTTCGATTTTCACCGCGCCAACGACCTGATCGCCCACGGCGCGCGCGCGGCCGAACGCGCCATCGATTCGATCCAGGAAGCCATCGGCATTCTGGCGCCCTCGGCAGGCGAAGCGCACAAGCTTGTCGAGAAGGTGAAGGAATAGCTCTCAGAGCGCGGTCAGGCCGTCTTGATGTAATCGCGCAGCGCTTCCTGCTC
>JAIEPP010000705.1 GCA_019748335.1 Xanthobacteraceae bacterium | reverse complement strand
TGCCGGCTTCCAGCTTCTGGATCAGCTTCTTGATATGCGGGAAATTGAAATTGGCGTCGGGCCAGGCGCCCGGATAGCGCCACGCGCCGGTGTGGATGGAAACCGGCCGCATGAATGCGCCGAGCTTGAGTTGCCGCTTCGCCATGTGCCCCATTCCGTACGGTTATCGTTGGGGAAGAGATAGGGATGCGGCGCGGCTCCGCCATTGGGTGAAGCGAGAAGAATTTTACGATTTCGATCGTGCCCGTGGATGCAATTTCCGTCATTGCGAGCGCAGCGAAGCAATCCATCTCGAGGCATCAAGAAAGAATGGATTGTTTCGCTGCGCTCGCAATAACGAACGGGCGTATCCGCTCCTCGCCATGACGGCCGGCACGCTTACGCGCCCAGCACGTCCTTCTGCATCTTGCCGCCATAGAAATGGAAGAACGGCACCGGCGCGTCGTGGTGCAGGGGGCCGCTGGCGAGGCGGCGGTCGAGTTCGTTGAGCACGTTCTTGGTCATCGGATGCAGATCGGCCAGCGGCTTGGAGCCGATCTCGACCCAGACCAGTTCCACCAGTTCGGCGTCGGGATGGATCACGCCCTCGACGCGATGGGTGATCGCGGACGCGTCCGCGGTGAAGAAGCGGGTGTCGAAACGGCGGACGCGGCCGGGCGGGGTGATCGCGCGCGCGATCAGGAACAGGCTGGACGGATCGGGCAGCAGGCTGGCGTCGGTGAACGGCGCCCAGGCGCCTTCGAGTTTCACGGGCTTGTCGACCTTGCGGCCGAGGCACAGCCCGGTCTCCTCGCAGGCCTCGCGGATGGCCGCCACCGCGAGCGCGCGGGCCCGGGATGCCACGATCTTCGGGCTGCCCTTGAGCAGGTTGGCTTCGAGTTCATTGGTGATGGGAGCCGCGACGGGAACACGGTTGTCTGTTTTGTCGACACGGCCGCCGGGAAACACGAACTTTCCCGGCATGAACACCACATTATCGTGGCGCTTGCCGACCAGCACCTTCGGCTTTTCGCCGGAGCGATCGATCAGGATCAGCGTCGCCGCATCCTTGGGCCGGAAGTAGGGATGGTGATCGGCTTCTTTTTCTTCTTTTGGCGCGGTCGCTGCGTCGGTCATTCCGTCCCCGTTCGTGCTTTTTGTTGACCCCGGTTTAGCTAGACGGGAGGGATCTCGCTAGGGGCATTTTCGTCAAAGCCATGCATGCGCAGCGCCCACTGGAAACCGACCACGGCGCCCTTGACCGGTTGCAGCAGCCCCAGCGATGCAATCAATGTAAGGGGCAGATAGATCGAAAGCTGCAGCCAGATCGCCGGCGCGTAATCGGTTTCGATCCACAGGATGATCGGTATCAAGATGTGGCCGACGATGACGATGACGAGATAGGCCGGCAGATCGTCGGCGCGGTGCGGCGTGTAATCGAGCCCGCAGACCGAGCAGTTGTTGTCCACTTTCAGGAAAGCGCGAAACAGCTTGCCTTCGCCGCAACGCGGGCAGCGGCAGCGAAAGCCGCGCTTCATCGCGGTCCAGAGGTCGCGCTTTTCGCCCTTCACGACGTCTCGGGTCCAGACTGTGGTCGCTGTGCTTGCCGTTACCATGACTTGCCCCTTTTCGATTTGCCGGGTTTCGATTTACCCGGTTTGAACTTTTTAGATTTGCCTTTGCCAGACTTGCTTTGGCTCGGCTTGCCAGCCTTCTGCGGGCTGCGGCCGGGATGCGCCTTCGTTGGCGCCGTCGAGCCATCGCGTTTTCTGCCGCGCGGAATGGACTGGCCTTCCGACAGCAGTTCGAACCGCAACGCGCCGGCTACAGGTGCTGCTTCTACCAGACGCACGTCGACGACGTCACCCAGCCGGTGCATGGCACCGCTGCGTGTTCCGACGAGCGCGTGCCGCGTTTCGTCGTAGTTGAAGTATTCGGTGCCGAGGGTGCGGATCGGAATAAGACCATCGGCGCCGGTATCGCTGAGCTTGACGAACAGTCCGGCGCGGGTGACGCCGGAAATTCGCCCCTGAAATGTCGCGCCGATCCGGTCGGCGAGGAAATGCGCGATCAGCCGGTCCGCGGTCTCGCGTTCGGCCTTCATGGCGCGGCGTTCGGTCACCGAAATCTGCGCCGCGACTTCAGCAAGTGTTTCCAGGGTCTCGGTTTCCGGCAGCGCGCCTTCGCCGAGGCCGAGCGCGCGGATCAGCGCGCGGTGCACGATCAGATCGGCGTATCGCCTGATAGGCGAAGTGAAATGCGCGTAGCGCCGGAGGTTAAGGCCGAAATGGCCGTAATTCTCCGCGGAATATTCCGCCTGGGCCTGCGAGCGCAATACCACTTCGTTCACCAGCGGTTCGTAATCCGCGCCGCGGACCTGGCCGAGCACGCGATTGAATAAAGCGGGGCGCAACGCGCCGGCTTTCGCGAACGGCAGATCGAGCGTTTTCAGGAATTCCTGGAGGTTATGAACCTTCTCCTGCGAGGGTTCGTCGTGTACCCGATAGATAAGCGGCAACGCCTTTTTTTCAAGCATTTCCGCGGCGGCGACGTTGGCGAGGATCATGAACTCTTCGATGAGTTTATGGGCGTCCAGCCGCTCCGGCACGATGACGCGATCGACGGTGCCGTCGGGCTTCAGCAGGATCTTGCGCTCGGGCAGATCGAGATCGAGCGGACTGCGTTCGTCGCGCGCGAGCTTCACCAGCGCGTAGGCCGCATAGAGCGGTTTCAGGATCGGCTCCAAAATGGGACCCGTGGTGTCGTCGGGGCGGCCGTCGATCGCGGCCTGCGCCTGCGCGTAATTGAGCTTGGCGGCTGAGCGCATCAGCACGCGGTGAAAGCTGTGCGAGCGCTTGCGGCCGTCATTGCCAACAACCATCCGCACCGCGAGCGCGCCGCGCGGCTGGCCCGGCACCAATGAACAGAGATCGTTGGAGATGCGCTCGGGCAGCATCGGCACCACGCGATCGGGAAAATATACTGAATTGCCGCGCGTCAGCGCATCGCGATCCAGCGCCGAACCCGGCCGCACATAGAAAGCCACGTCGGCGATCGCGACATGGACGATGTAGCCGCCCTTGTTGTTCGGGTCGGGATCGGGCGCGGCATGCACGGCGTCGTCGTGATCCTTGGCGTCGGGCGGATCGATGGTGACGAGCGGCAAATCGCGCCAGTCCTCGCGGCCTTTCAACTCGGCCGGCCTGGCATCCTCAGCCTCGCGCAACGCCGACGGCGAGAACGCCTGCGGAATTTCGTGGGCGTGGATCGCGATCAGGCTGACCGCCTTCTCGGTCGCGAGCGAACCGAGCCGTTCCTTCACCTTGCCTGACGCCAGGCCAAAGCCGCGCGTACGCACCAGATCGACGCTGACGAGATCGCCGTCCTCGGCGCCGCCGGTGTCGTCCTTGGCGATGTTCAGTTCGCGGCCGGCCTGCTTCTTGTCGACGGGAACCAGACGGCCGCCGCCGGCCGGCAGCGCGCGAAAAATGCCAAGCAGCCGGGTGCGGGCGTGGTCGACGACCTTGATGACACGGCCGCGGTACGGCGCACCGTCGCCGTCGGGAGCCTTCTCGATCCGCAGCAGCGCGCGATCGCCGACGCCGGCCGCGGTGCCCGGTTGCGGGCGGCGCGGAACGTGAATGCGGATTTTCGGGGCCGGTCCGTCCTGCTCGGTATCCCACTCGGTCGGGGCCGCGAGCAATTCGCCGTCGGTGTCGCGCCCGGTGATGTCGGCCAGCACGGTCGGGGGCAGGGCGGCCGGTTCGAGAATTTTCCGGCCGCGTTTGGCGACCGTGCCGTCGTCGGCGAGTTCGCGCAGGATTCGTTTCAGCGCGACCCGGTCGGCATTCTTGAGCCCGAACTCGCGCGCGATCTCGCGGGTGCCGATATGACCCGGATTCGCGCGAATGAAGGCGACGATGGCGTCCCGACTCGGAAAACCATTGTCGTGCTTTGTCTTCACTTATCCCCGCGCCTTGCCCGCGCTCTTTTTCGCAGGCGGTTTGGATGCTGCAGGCTTCGCCGCCGACGTCTTGGCGGCCGAGGCGACCGGCGCGCGCGCCTTGCTCACGGCGTCTGCCTTCGGTTTAGCCGCGGCCTTCTTCGCGACGGCTTTCTTGGCGGGCTTCGGTGCGTCGGGATCGGCAGGCTTGTCGGTTTTCTTGGCGGCGGCCTTCTTTGGCGCCGCCTTCTTGGCGCCGCGCTTCGGCTTGCCGCCGCCCTTGGCGGCACGTTCGTCGATCAAAGCGATGGCTTCCGCCAGCGTGATCGTCTCCGGCGTCTTGTCGCTCGGGATGGTGGCATTGACGCCGCCTGACGTGACGTAGGCGCCGTAGCGGCCGTTCTTGACGGCAACGCCGCCGAGGCTCGGGTGCTCGCCGAGCGGCTTGCCGGGATCGGCGCCGAAACGACGCCCGCTCGGACCCTTGGCGATCTTTTCGGCGATCAGTGTCACCGCGCGGTTGAGGCCGATGTCGAACACCTCGTCGCCGGCTTCCAGGCTCGCATAGGTTTTTTCGTGGCGCACGAACGGGCCGAAACGGCCGATGCCGGCCGTGATCGGCTCGCCGGTTTCCGGATGTTTTCCGATTTCGCGCGGCAGCGACAACAGCTTCAGCGCCAGCTCGAGCTCCATGTCGCCGGGCGAGGTGTCTTTCGGAATACCGGCGCGGCGGGGCTTTTCGCCTTCGGCATAATCCTTCTGTTCGCCGAGCTGGATGTAGGGGCCGAAGCGTCCGGCCTTCACCGTGACGTCGAGATCGGTCGCCGGATCCTTGCCGAGCACGCGGTCGGCGCTGGCTTCGCCGTCGGCGGCCAGCGGACGGGTGTGCCGGCATTCGGGATAGTTCGAGCAGCCGACAAAGGCGCCGAACTTGCCGGCCTTCAGGTTGAGCTTGCCGGTACCGCAGGTCGGGCATTGCCGGACATCGCCGCCATCCGCGCGCGGCGGATAGATGTGCGGTCCCAGCATGTCGTCGAGCACGTCGAGCACTTCGGAGACTCGGATGTCCTTGATGTCGGCGACCGCGCCGGAAAAGCCGACCCAGAAATCCTTCAGCACTTCCTGCCAGGAAATCTCGTTGTTGGAGATGCGGTCGAGCTGCTCTTCCAGATTGGCGGTGAAATCATACTCGACATAGCGGGCGAAGAAGTTTTCCAGGAACGCGACCACGACGCGGCCCTTGTCCTCGCCGTGTAGCCGCTTCTTCTCGAGCTTGACGTAGCCGCGATCCTTCAGCACCTGCAGGATCGAGGCGTAGGTCGAGGGACGGCCGATGCCGAGTTCTTCCATCCGCTTCACCAACGATGCTTCCGAGAAGCGCGGCGGCGGTTCGGTGAAATGCTGGGTGACGGCGAGATTTTGACGCTTCAGCGCTTCGCCCTGGCTCATGGCGGGGAGGCGGCGGCTGTCGTCATCCTCGGCGTCGTCGTCTTTGCCTTCCTGGTAAAGCGCGAGGAAGCCGTCGAATTTCACGACCTGTCCGCTGGCGCGCAGGTCCAACACGCGGGAGCCGGCCTTCGCCGCGATATCGACCGTGGTGCGTTCGAGTTCGGCCGACTCCATCTGGCTGGCGATGGTGCGGATCCAGATCAGTTCATAGAGCTTGGCCTGATCGGTATCGAGACGGCGGCGCATTTCGGCCGGCCGGCGCGACAGGTCGGTCGGGCGGATCGCTTCGTGGGCTTCCTGCGCATTCTTGGCCTTGGTCTGGTACTGGCGCGGTGCCTCCGGCACATAGGCGTTGCCGTAATCCTCGCCGATCACTTTTCGCGCTTGTGTGATCGCTGAGCCGTCGATCTGCACGCCGTCGGTTCGCATATAGGTAATGAGGCCGGTGGTCTCGCCGCCGATATCGATGCCCTCATAGAGCCGCTGCGCGATCCGCATCGTATGCGCCGGCGCGAAGCCGAGCTTGCGGCTGGCTTCCTGCTGCAGCGTCGAGGTCGTGAACGGCGCCTGCGGATTGCGGCGCGCGGGTTTGGCTTCCACGGTGGAGACCGTGAAGTTGGCGGCCTCGATCGCCTTCTTGAGTTCTTCGGCTTCCGCGCCGGTGCCGATGTCGAGCCGCTGGATCTTCTTGCCGTCGGCGCCGACCAGTCGCGCCTCGAAGGCGTCGCCGCGCGGCGTCGTCAGCGTCGCCACCAGCGACCAGTATTCGCGGGCAACGAATTTCTCGATCTCGAGTTCGCGGTCGCAGACCAGCCGCAGCGCCACCGACTGCACGCGGCCCGCCGAGCGCGCGCCCGGCAGCTTGCGCCACAACACCGGCGACAGCGTGAAGCCGACCAGATAGTCGAGCGCGCGGCGCGCCATGTAGGCATCGACCAGCGCGCCGTCGATCTGGCGCGGCGACTTCATCGCATCCGTCACCGCCTGCTTGGTGATGGCGTTGAACACCACGCGTTCGATCTTGTGGTCCTTGATCGCGCGCTTCTCTTTCAACACTTCCAGCACGTGCCAGGAGATCGCTTCACCCTCGCGATCGGGGTCGGTTGCGAGGATCAGGCGGTCGGCGCCCTTCAGGGCCTTGGCGATATCGTTGAGCCGGCCGGCCGCCTTGGGGTCGATCTCCCAGATCATCTGGAAATTGGCTTCCGGATCGACCGATCCGTTCTTGGCAGGCAAATCGCGGACATGGCCGAATGAGGCCAGGACCTCGTAGGAGGCGCCCAGATATTTGTTGATCGTCTTGGCTTTCGCCGGCGACTCCACAATGACGATATTCATGTCATTCCAATGGCTTACGGGAAAAGATAAAGGCCGGTATCGCGAGACTCGCGCCAGCCGTTTCGACCCGAACATGGGGTGATGAGGCCCCCCTGTCAAATCGACAGATACGAAGCGGAGCCCTGCGGGGTACGACTTTGTATTTATAGTGTTGCGAAATACGTCCTAGAGTTGCGCCGATAAACCGGATATTTGTGTGACATATTATGTTGGATTAGGTGCAAATTTTTTGAGCAAGCCACAGGATGGCCGGAAGCGCACCGCTTCCGGCACGAAAAAGCGATCGCCAACGGATGAACGCGGTGGGGAGGGCGGCCCGGACGAGGCCGCAGCTTTCATCGCGGAGGCCGTTGTCGAACTGGTCAAGCTAGCGAAGAACCATCGGCTTGAGGTTCTCGGTCACCTGCTTGGCATGGCGCAACTGGAGGCGGAAGAGCACCTTCGGACCCGCAGCAAGCGCAAGCTGTCGTGAGGAACGGGACTTAACTCTCGATCAGTCGCGCTCGCGCGTTGAACTGCCATTATGCCGTCACGCGCTTTGCCGCCGGCCGCGGCCTTAACGCCGTATCTGCAGGGGTCAGCAGCCTTCCGTCCTCGGAATGGAGTTCCAGCTTGCGCACCGGCCGGCCGGTTTGCTTGTCGACCAGAATGGTGGCGATCTCTTCCGGCCGGGCGTCGAATTCCTCGCTCCACTGCCGCAGTGCGACCAGGATCGGGAACACGCCGCGGCCCTTCGGCGTCAGCAGATAGTCCAGATAGGCGCTGCCGTCGGAGGCGGGCGCCGTCGTCAGGATGCCCTCGTCGACCAGCGCGCGCAGCCGCACCGTGAGGATGTTCTTGGCGAGCCCCAGCTTCTTCTGGAATTCGCCGAAGCGGCTAACGCCGAACCACGCCTCGCGAATGATCAGCATCGACCACCAGTCGCCGATCGCGTTCAGCGACCGCGCGATCGGGCACGCGTCGTGTTCGAAACTCGTTCGTTTCACCATGGCAGTCTCCCGCGGGTTCTCAGGGCGATCACGGCCTTGTGTAGTTGCATATTAAAACCAGATGCCCTAGCTAAGCCGTCTAGTTTAATAATGCAACTACAATGGAGACTATCATGAGGCTGGCAAACAAGGCGGCGTGGATTACCGGGGGCAATGCCGGCATCGGTCTGGCCACGGCGCGGCTGTTCGTGGCGGAGGGCGCCAAGGTCCTGATCACCGGACGAAACAAGGCGACGCTGGAGGCTGCGGTCAGGGAACTCGGTCCGAATGTGCTTGCGATTGTCGCCGATGCGACCGACATCGCTGCGACCGACGCCGCGCTCAAGCAGGCCGCAGCCAGGTTCGGCAAGCTGGATATCGTGTTCGCCAATGCGGGCATCTCGGGGCCGTCGCCACTCGGCGGCACCACGCTGGAGGCGTTCGAGAACGTGATCCGAACCAATCTCACCTCGGTGTTCTTCACGGTGCAGTCGGCGCTGCCGCACCTCAATGACAACGCTTCGATCATTCTCAATGGCTCGGTGATCTCCGTGCTCGGCATGCCCGGCACGTCGGCCTATGGTGCTGCCAAAGCCGGCGTCCGCGCGATGGCGCGATCGATGGCTTCGGAACTCTCGCCGCGCGGCATTCGCGTCAACGTCGTCGCGCCCGGCGCGATCCGCACCGCGATTTGGGGCCCTGCGGTCGCGACCCCGGAAGCCGAGAAGGCGTTTGAAAAGCGGATTGCATTGTCGACGCCGCTGGGGCGGCTCGGTGAGCCCGATCAGGTGGCGAAGACGGTGCTGTTCCTTGCTTCCGACGATGCCTCGCACGTCCAGGCCCAGGAACTGTTCGTCGACGGCGGTGCTACGGCCTCACCGAGCGGCGCGCCGATCTATCGCGGATAAAGCGTTTCGAAATTATCGAAACCGGTCAGGGGCCGTCGGGTGGAAATTCTTTCACCGGTTGCGCTGGCCGGTTCCATCGTCTTGTAGGCGTTTTTCGCGCGTGCGCGAATAACATTGAACCTTCGTAGCATCTGTAATGACTCTCTCATGGGCCGGGATTTTTGACTACGAAATCATTGGAGAGCAGCCATGCCGAAAGCCGCCCGTATCGCCAAGCCGATTTCCACTTCGTCAGCGTCAGAGAATTCAGATAGCGCTCAATTGGTTTCGATCGCATTGTTTGCAGGCATCGGCCTTTTGATCTCGCTGATCGCCGTGATCTCGGGCGTGCAGGGCGCCTGGTTCTAGGATCTTCGTCTGTGTGACGCCTCGGCTGTCGCAACCCTCAGGTCGCGACAGCCGGTGACTGCGCCTTATTCTCCGCTACGCGGCGTTGAGGTTGCCTGCGGCCCTCAAGGCATCTGCGACCGCTTTCTCGCGATGCTCGGGGCCGACCTGGATTCCATCCGCGGAAATGAATTCGGGATCGGTCACGCCGATGAAGCCGAACACCCAGCGCAAATAGGTTTCCAGATGCTCGCCGACGGCGGCCGGCGTGCCCGCGCCATAGAATCCGCCGCGCGTGATCGCGACGATGACGCGCTTGTTGCCGGCGAGACCCTCGACACCCTGCGCGCTGTATTTGAACGTCTTACCCGCCACCAGGATGCGGTCGATCCACGCCTTGAGCTGGCTCGGGATTGTAAAATTGTACATGGGCGCGCCGAGCACGACGATGTCGGCGGCCAGAAACTCTTCCAGCACGGCCTGCCCGGCGGCGATGTCCGGCTGCAGCGAGGCCTCGGGCACCGCGCCCTGACCGGCGGCAAGGTGGGGGCCCGAGAGATGCGCCAGCGGCGTCAGCGTCAGGTCGCGATAGACTACGTCGAGGCCCGGGGTCGCCTGGCGCAAGCGATCCACGATGGCGGCGGAAACCTGGCGGCTGACGGAGTGGGGGCCCAGCACGCTGGAGTCGATATGCAGAAGCTTCATAGGTGTCACCCTTGTTGGTATACGTTTGTAACTGGCGCTATATGAGTGACCACCTATATTCCTCGCAAGAACGCACATTTTTGAAACCGGAGCACAGAATTGAAACCCGAGCACACCCATGTGCCTGTCCTGCCG
>JAIEPP010000308.1 GCA_019748335.1 Xanthobacteraceae bacterium | reverse complement strand
GCCATCCGAGCGCAGCACATAGATGCCGAGCCCACCAGGACCGCCAATCTCCTTGACGATCTTGTTCTCGAGTTCTTGTCCCGTAACTTTCGTCTTGCTCATGCTGCCAAGCCGCGTTGGTTTCCGGCCTCAAGTTGCCAATCTGACTATCGTTTGTCGCCCGACGGAATGCATTTTCGCGGCGGCATGCATCCACTTCGCTCGGAAACGCTACAGCGTCCGATAGACCGTCGCGATCGCATTCGCCTCGGCATCGAGGCTGAATTTTTCCAGCACCCGCGCCCGCGCCCGTTCACCCATCGCGCCTGCTGCTGCCGGATCGCGCATCAGCGGCTCCAGCGCGGTAACCAGTGCATCCACATCGCCGGGCTGCGTTAGCACACCGGTGATACCATCCTCGACGACGAATTCGGCGGCGCCCGCGCGCGCGGCCACCAGTGCCGCGCCTGACGACATCGCCTCGATCAGCGTCAGGCCAAAGCCCTCGTTGCGCGAGGTGAAGGCATAGATCGTCAGCCGCTGGTACCAGCGCTGCACTTCCTCGTTCGCAAGCTCGCCGGTGATGACGATGCGCGATTGCAGACCGGCGGCCTCGATCTGCCGCTTCAGTCCGTCGGCAAAACCCTGCTGCTCCGGTACGATCGCGCCGACGATGGCGGCGGTGAAGTCGGGATAGCGCGGCAGCAGCCGGCACATCGCCGCGACGAAAATATCGGTGCCCTTTTGCGCGCGCACCCGGCCGAAGCATCCGATCGCGTAACGGCCGGGCAGTTTCGCTTCGGCAAAAGCCGCCGCACGGTCGGCCGGCGGCGCATACACATTCGTGTCGACGCCGTGCATCACCACGGTGGCTTCGCGGTTCAGATACGACTTCGAAAAATCCGAGGTCGCGATCACAGCGTCCATCTGCCGGATCAGCCAGCGCGTCAGCCGCTTGTGATGCCGCTGCGCCGCCGAGGTGAACACCAGTTTCAGCGGCCAGCCGAGCCCACGCAGCAACAGCCCCGCAATCATCTCGTCGTTGCGCCGCGCGTGCCAGATCAAGGGCGTGCCGCGGCGCCAGAGTTTCAGCAAATCCGCAAAACCCATCCGCGCAATGCCGTCAGGCGCATGGGAACCGAGCCAGGCCGCGCGGTAGATCCGGGCGAGTTTCGGCGCCACCATGCGGTTGGTGGCGGTGACGCCCGAATACCGCCTGTGCAGATTCGGCACAATCAGCTGCAGATCTCTGGCGGAATTGTTCTCGATCGGCACGTCGGGCTCCGTTGCACGCGAGTCCTATACGCAACATTAAGCATAGTGGCCAGTTCACCGGCTCCGAAAGGTACTCTTCACCGGCCCCCGGCTAGCATCCCACGTAAATAAACGGGAGAGGTTAGCCCATGACCGTGCTTGTCACCGGGGGCGCCGGCTATATCGGCAGTCATATGGTTCACGCGCTGGTGGAAGCCGGCGAGAGCGTCGTCGTGATCGACAACCTGTCCACCGGCTTTTCCAACTTCCTGCCCGAAAGCGTGCCGCTGTTCATCGGCGATGCCGCCGACGAGAACCTGGTCGAGGGCGTGATCGCCCAGCACGGCGTCGAGAGCATCATTCATTTCGCCGGCTCCGTGGTGGTGCCGGATTCGATGCGCGATCCGCTCGGCTATTACCGCAACAACACCATGACGACGCGCAGCCTGCTCAATGCCGCGGTCAAGGGCGGCGTCAAGCGCTTCATCTTTTCGTCGACCGCCGCCGTCTACGGCAACCCGGACCAGATGCCGGTGCCCGAGCACGCCCCGACGCGGCCGATGTCGCCTTACGGCTCGTCCAAGCTGATGACCGAAATCATGCTGCACGACGTCGCCGCCGCCCATGACATGGACTATGTCGTGCTGCGCTATTTCAACGTCGCCGGCGCCGACCCGTTGGGCCGCACCGGCCTTGCCACCACCGGCGCGACCCATCTGCTCAAGATCGCGGTCGAGGCCGCCACCGGCCAGCGCGCCAAGATCGACGTGTTCGGAACCGATTATCCGACCCCCGACGGCAGCTGCATCCGGGATTTCATCCATGTCAGCGACCTCGCCCAGGCCCATCGCGCCGCGCTGTCCTATCTGCGCGGCGGCGGCAGCTCGGCGACGCTGAACTGCGGCTACGGCCGCGGCTATTCGGTGCTGGAAACCATCGAGGCGGTGCGCCGCGTCGCCGCGCGCAATTTCGCGGTCCAATATGCGCCGCGCCGGGCCGGCGACATCATGACGATGGTGGCCGATACCAGCCGCATCCGCTCCGCGCTGGACTGGACGCCGCAATATGACGACCTCGAAACCATCGCAGCCCACGCGCTGGCCTGGGAACAGAAGCTGCTCCGCGACCGCGGCGAGGAGATGCGGCACGCGGAATCGGCGTGAAATCAAGCCCTTATTTGGCTTGAAAAACAGCGCGATAGCAGGCAAGGAGTCACCGCAGCAGCCCTGACATACGGGTAGAATGAGCCCGTCGTGTCGATGGATCGCGGATGACCGAACTTCCAAGAAAACCCACGAGAAAAATCACGGACGACCCCTATGGCGCGGCGATTCTGGTTCGCCGCCTGGTGATGGAGCAGGGCATCGCCTATTGGCGGCGCTATCTGCTGGCGTTCGCATTGATGGGGATCGCGGCGGCTGCCACCGCGGGCGCCACCTATGTGCTGGGCCAGGTCATCAACCAGGCCTATGTCGACAAGAACGTCACCGGCATCGCCATTCTCTCCGGCGTCACCGTGCTGTTGCTGTTCGTCAAGGGCATCGCGACCTACGGGCAGAGCGTCATCCTGTCGAAAATCAGCAACGCCATCCTCGCCAACAATCAGCGGCGGTTGTTTGCCAAGCTTATGAGCGAAAGCATCGGGTTCTTTTCCGAGCGGCATTCGTCGGAATTCCTGACCCGGCTGACCCAGGGCGCCAAATCCATCACCGACGTACTCAGCCTCCTGATCAATGCGATCGGGCGAGACCTGCTGACGCTGATCGCTTTGGTCAGCGTGATGGTGGCGCAGGATCCGCTGCTGTCACTGGTCGGCCTCCTGGTGGTACCGCCGGCAATGCTGATCCTGCGCAAGATGATCAAGCGCATCAAGGGGCTCGCCTACAGCCAGTTCACCGGCACCGCCGACATCCTGGAGACGATGCAGGAATCGCTGCAAGGCATCCGCACGGTCAAGGCGTTCACGCTGGAAGAGGCGATGCAGAAGCGCATCGACGACGACATCACCGCCGTCGAACGCAACTCCAACAAGATGGCGCGGGTCTCCAACCGCGCCAACCCGCTGATGGAAACGCTGGGCGGCTTCGCCGTCGCCGGCTGCCTGCTGTATGGCGGCTACAGCGTGGTGGCGCTCGGCGCCACGCCCGGCCAGTTCTTCTCGTTCATGACCGCCTTCCTGTTGGCGACCGAACCGGCCAAGCGGCTGGCGCGGCTCAACATCGACCTCAACAGCCAGTTGGTCGGCGCCCGGATGCTGCTGGAAATCGTCGACTCCCCGGCGAGCGAGCCTTCCGACGACGACAAGCCGGCGCTGAAACTGTCCGACGCGCGGATCGAACTGCGCGACGTCACCTTCGCCTACCGCACCGGCGAGCCGGTGCTGAACCACATGAACTTCGTCGCCGAGCCCGGCAAGGTGACCGCGCTGGTCGGCCCCTCCGGCGGCGGCAAGTCGACGGTGCTGGCGCTCTTGCTGCGCTTCCACGAGGTGACGCAAGGCGACATCCTGATCGACGGCCAGTCGATCGCACAGGTGTCGCGAAAATCGCTGCGCCGGCAGACCGCCTATGTCGGCCAGGACGTCTATCTGTTCCGCGACACCATTGGCGCCAACATCGCCTTCGGCAAGGACGACGCCACGCAGGATGAAATTGTCGCCGCTGCGAAGGCCGCCTGCGCCCACGACTTCATCACCGGCTTTCCGCTCGGCTACGACACCCCGGTCGGCGAGCACGGCGCGCAACTGTCCGGCGGCCAGCGCCAGCGCATCGCGGTGGCGCGCGCGCTGATCAAGAACGCGCCGGTGATCTTGCTTGACGAAGCCACCGCCGCGCTGGATTCGGAATCCGAAAAGGCGGTGCAGGAGGCGATCGAGCATCTCTGCCAGAACCGCACTACCATCGTCATCGCCCATCGCCTGCACACCATCATGCACGCCGACGCGATCCTGGTGGTCGAGGGCGGCGAGATCGTCGAGCGCGGCCGGCATGACGACCTGCTGCGCCGCGGCGGCCGCTATGCTTCCTTCTTCCGTCTGCAGCACCTCGATGCCGGCCCGTCGACACTGGCGCCGGTCACCGCAACCGCCTAAAGTCTTTTTTCTCCTCAAGAGCGAGACCGCTTCATGACCGCTGCCTCCTACGTCATCCCCGTCCCGCCGCAGGCTTCACTCCCCGTCGTGGGCGAAACCGGCTCCTACCCCGTCCGCCGCATCTGGTGCGTCGGGCGCAATTATCTCGAGCACATCCGCGAGATGGGCAATGACGAGCGCGCGCCGCCGTTCTTCTTCGCCAAGCACGCCGACATGCTGGTGCCCGAGGGCGCCACGATCCCGTATCCGCCGCTGACCAAGGACCTGCATCACGAGGTCGAGCTGATCGTCGCGATGAAGAGCGGCGGCCTGCGGATTCCCGCTGACAAGGCGCTGGAGCACGTCTACGGCTACGCCGTCGGCATCGACCTCACCCGCCGCGACCTACAGATCGCGTCACGCAAGAAGGAGCGGCCGTGGGAAGTCGGCAAGTCCTTTGACTATTCCGCGCCCTGCTCCGCGATCCAGCCGGCCTCCAAGATCGGCCACCCCTCCAAGGGCAAGATCTGGCTGACGGTCAACGGCACCGAAACCCAAAAGGGCGATCTCACCGAACTGATCTGGAGCGTGCCCGAGATCATCTGGCAGCTCTCGCAGCAGGTGGCGCTCGCCGCCGGCGACATCATCATGACGGGAACGCCGGCCGGCGTCTCCGCGCTCAACCCCGGCGACAAGATCGAATGCGGCGTCGACGGCGTCGGCACGCTGAAGGTCGCGATCGGCAAGCCGGAATAATTCCGCCCCGCCAAACGAAAAGCCTCGGACCTGGTCCGGGGCTCTTTCGTTGGCCGATTGTCGGCGGGGCTGAGGGCCTGATTGCCGCAACGGCCAGAAGACCTAGTGGCCAGCGGCTCGGCGCGCCGCCTTGCGTAAGTTGGCGAGAAGTTCGGCCGGCTTGAGCGGCTTCTCGCGATCCAGGCCGTGAATCGTGGGATCGATCGGCAAGACCCAATCCTGGCCCCTGCCGTCATACCGCGCCCACAATCCAACGAAATAGACGCCGGGCACGATCAACAGCAGCATATCCGGCACAAGATCACCATCGGGCTTCAGAGGACCCTGCAGGAGCGAAGACGCGGTCTCGATCCCCTTCATCGTATTGCTGACGTACTGTCCCTCGTTCAGTTCGGCCAACCGGTATTCACCACTCTCCGTAAGCACGGCAAAAGCCGCAGCGATCGGGTCTGACGTACTGCTCGTCTCAAAAATTAGAAACCGCCACCCCAGCAGTTCAGCCAACGCGTCTAGATCCGCCTCGGAATGCAGCTTGAGGGACAGCAACCTGTGGAGTGGAAGAACAGCTACTCGCTGTGGGTAACACAACTGAAGCGCTTTCGAATGGGCGCTTCGCAGCTTCGGGGTCCAGAAGCCGCGCGTACTGGCCCGCTGGTACATGCCCTCAAGCACTGCCTTGCGGGCGTCATCCGGAAAATCGAGATATGAGGCGGTCATCTAGGACCTCGTATAGTAGCTGTCGGTGCAGATACCGCCGATGGCGTATCTTTTCGGGAAATCCGCATAGTCGATATCGGAGAGTCCGAACCAGGGATCGGCGACGGCAACGCCGGTCATGCAATCCGACGGGCTATCCGCCGGCTTGGCGTAGCCGACGATCGTCAGGTAGTGCGAGCCGCCTCCGTTCCACACAACGCGCGCGCACAATGGATAGCCGCGATGGAATTCCTTCTCGATCTGCCCCGGACCTGGCGCTTGACGAGCCAGCCACTTTCTAAAATGACCGACCCGATAAAGCGACGACATCATGTACCCCGGCACGTTGCACGGGTCATCGGCACCGTCGCAGTTCGCACAGCAATCGCTTCGCCTTAGTTCGCCGTTGGCGATGCTACATTGCTTGACCGGGTCGGCGGGACGGAAAAAATGCGCCACGCTCGCGGCCACGGCCGCCCAGCACCAGTTCGATTTCTCCTGCTGCTCCATATCGAAGCGGAGTGCATGCCACTGCCTTCCCGTAACCGAAGGCAGATCGATCGGGTAGCATTGCGGTTCGAATATCAGGATGTTGCTTGCGGGTTTCGGCGTCATGGCGGGTATGCCTCACGGTTTTCGCATGCTCTGCGGCAATCGACTCAAGTGCACTCCGGCGGCCGATGCATCTCCCCGACGCCACCCGGCTCTCTTCGGGCAGTCTCCCGCACGGCTTGGTAAATCGGGCACTCCTTGAGTAGGTGAAATGCCGCGCTGGCAATCTCCTTCCCGGCAAGGGTGTCGCTCGGGTAATGAACGCCGGCCACCTCGCGGTTCCGTCCAATGCGATCCGCCAATGCGGTCAACGCACGTTCCGCGCCCGGCATCACGTCCGCAAGCGCGCTCGCAATCATGTGGCTTTCCAACGAGTGCGCGCTGGGGAACGAGGCATGGCCCGGAGAATTGATCAGCGGAACCAGCGCGGGGCATATCTGCTGGGGTCGCGCCCGGTTGAATTTCAGCTTGAAGTAAATGGCGACCATCTGCCCGACACGTATCGCCATTTCGATGATCTTGAGCGTGTCGGGACTCGACCACGCGGACAGCATGAGGACCTGGGAAAAATAGCCGCGAAGCCGGGCATTCTGGTCGAGGATCTCGTTCATCAAACCGGGGCGTTCGTTGCGCGCCATCGCAGCCAGCACATCGATCTCGTGGAAGATGTCTGCAGGGCGCTCAGGCGGCCTGGTGAATGAATCGATGCACCGCCAGTTCAATCGCCCGAATTCCCCCAGCGCGACCACGCCGAACAGATCGGGCTCCCAGCCCCGCCACGGAAACTTCACGTCGTAATTGAGATCGCTCGGGCGGATCTGGCCGCCGAGCGGATCAAAA
Source organism: Xanthobacteraceae bacterium (assembly GCA_019748335.1). Lineage (GTDB taxonomy): Bacteria > Pseudomonadota > Alphaproteobacteria > Rhizobiales > Xanthobacteraceae > Bradyrhizobium. The sequence goes on along the minus strand of JAIEPP010000308.1, from coordinate 2,585 downwards.
ATCAGGAACGGCGCACCTTGCGGAACCGGCGCTCCGACATACGCGCCGCCGACCGCTCCACCACCAGATCCGCCACCTTCGCCGCCGCCCTCACCGCCGCCTTCTCCACCGCCTTCGAAGATGTGCAAACGCATAAAATCCTCCCTGAAGCGCGAGTCCGTTGTTCAATCAAGTAACCGTCGATCAGACGGGAATTCCGGCAGCCTTCAATCTTTGGACATAGAGCGACCGTTGCGGCTCCTTGAACGGGCAGCGAGGCTCATAGTCAGACACGGTGAAATGCGGCAGAATTTTCTTGTGATGCCCCGATAGTTGCAACGCCTCGTCAGTTCGACCGAGCGCAACCAGACTCGCGGCCGCAATCCGAACCGCGTTTCCGAACCGGGGATTAAGGCTGCACGCCTTTCGCGACCAGCGAATGGCATCCTCATAGGTACCGTTCAGATAATGGTTCTGGCCGAGCCTTGAATAATTGACAAACGCCTGCTGATCGAGCGGTGAAAGCCGAATGGCCCGTTCAGCTCGCTCAATTCCCGATTTGGCATCACCGATAAAGCCGTATGTGGCGCTGCTGAACATCCATACCCACGCATTGTTCGGCGAAAGAACAAGGGCGCGGTCGAAGCAATCCAGCGCCGTGTCGTAATCGAAAAAGAACATGCTTCTCGCGTGACCTTGCAGCGCGAGCGCGAAAGCATTCGAGGGATCTCTTTCGATGGCGCAATTCGAAAGCCGGATCACCTCGGCGATTTCGGCGTCCTGATCCACCGACCAGCCCTCGGCGATATTGAACATGTGCCAATGCGCCGAGAACGCGTACGGAGCCGCATAGGAATCATCTTCCTCGCTTGCTTTTTCCAGCAACGACCGGGCTCGCGAAAAGCTTGCGAAGTCCAGCCGATAAAGCAGGTCCAGCCCGCGGAGCAGATAGTCGTAGGCGTTCAGGCTTTGCGGTCGCTTGCGCATGGCTCGCTTTACCTCTGACCCCCGAATATGCGTCGCGATCCTGCCGACGATCGCCAAAGCGATCTCGTCCTGCAGACCGAAGATTTCCTCAATGCCGGCGTCGTACTTTTCCGCCCAGACGATCGATGCCGCAGACAAGTCTCCGAGCTCGACCGAGAGCCGGATTCGGCCACCTGATCTGCGAACCTTTCCGCTCAGGAAGTAGCGCACGCCCAGCTTCTCGCTTGCCATCGAAGGATCGAATGCGTTGCGATTGAACGTAATCGTCGAGCCGCGCGATACGACCAGCAGATCCTGAATATTGCTGAGCGTGGAAATGATGTCGTCGACGAACCCCTCCGCGAAGTAGTTGTCATCGGGACTGGGGGAGAGGCTGATGAACGGAAGAATGGCGATCGATGGCGTCTTCGCCCGCCTGGCTGGCCTGCTGGAATATCCGACAGCCGCGCTGCGGTCGACGCCGGGGAGACGCACCGAAAATGCCGGAACGGATCGGGTCAAATTCTTCAGCCGAAGTTCGCCCAGACTGTCGAATTCGAGTTCCTTGCGATCGTCAATTTGGTCGAGCAGCGCCGCCGAGACAACGACGCCGCCGGCCGGCGCAACTGTTTGAAGACGCGCGGCGATATTGACCCCGCTGCCATAAACATCGTTCAGGTCGAAAATCACGGGCTCCCAGTGAACGCCAATGCGAAAGGAGATACGGCGGTCGGGAGGCTGTCCCGCTTCCTGGATCGCAATTTCCCGCTGCAATTCCACCGCGGAGTTGAGAGCGTCCAGCGGACTTTCGAATACCGCGAGAAAACCATCGCCGGTATTCTTCACCATCTCGCCGCGGTGAAAAATGACCGTTGGATCGCTTATCTCGACGCGCAGCGTACGATAGCGGCGGTGGGTATCAACCTCGGCCGCTTCCATCAGGCGGGTGTAGCCGACTACGTCGGCCGAAAGGACAGCTCGGCTGGCACGTTCAAAGCGAGGTGTGGGCTCGATCGCAGCTTCAGAGCAAGACGGCACCGTCACCCCCAAACGCCTTAGCTTTTGAAATGCTATCATTGGTCTTGGGAGAAGTCTAAATCCCATTTCGCGCGCTGGCGCGCTTGCAAATAAACTACGCAGCGACATGCTGAAATTACCATCACCGGGTCGGAATGGTTGCCCGCGTTCCGTCACCAGACACAAAGCCCCGGACCTGGCGCGGGGGTTTTTCGTTTCGGTCGCCGTCAAGCGTCGGGTCAGGCAACCCGTCCGAAGCTCAATGGACGACAGGTCACGGGGCGTTCCAATCCCTGACATTGACCAACTCCAAATTGACGGTGTTGGCTAATGACTGGGCTTGAAGCTAATCGTTCGAATTTCGGCGCCATGCTTCATGGCTGTCCTCAGTTTGCCGAATGACCTGGAGTACGGAACGCCGTCTCCGCCATCCGCGAGGCTAGCCTAACCTGCACAAGGCAAGCGCGCCTGTGAAACAATTCACAGGCGCTCGAACTTTCCAGAGACTCACTATTGGCCGCGGTCCTTATTCCCGTTAAATCGCGGCGACGTCGACAATAGCCTGGGTAAAGGCCTGCGGCGCCTCTTGCGGCAGGTTGTGGCCGATGCCGCCGGTGAGATCG
>JAIEPP010000678.1 GCA_019748335.1 Xanthobacteraceae bacterium | reverse complement strand
GTTTGGCACATGGAAACGAAAGATATTTTTTCTCTAGGTCTCGGTCTTTTCGGCTCAACGCTTTCAATTCTAACTCTTTACCTGACACAATTTCGTCGCCCAAAAATTAAGGTGAGATGCGGTCCAAACGTGCATTTTTGGCATGCTCCGCCGACGATGACGGGCTTTTATTTGCCGGTAATCTTTCAAAACCGATCACCTGCTCGCGGTTTTATCTACGAAGCGTTCCTCGTAATCAAGGATCCCACCGGCCTACACTTCGCACTGAAATGGACCAAGAGTGTAACTATCGACAAGGATATGAACTACGCTGAGACAGGTCCCTCCAAGCCATTCAACATCGACGGATACGTCGCTCAAGCCGACGTCTTTATGTTCGAATGGTATGACATTCCAAACGCGTCGATAACTTTCGGCGAAGGCACCTATGAGGTCACCTTGTGTGTCTGGACAACGGACAGGCAGCGGCCGGACGTGCGTATTCACGAGAAGTTTGAGATTACACCGAGCCTCAGGGATATAATGAGGGAGAAAGACGCACGAGCGATAACACCACTCGGTTTATCCCGTTGCAGGGCCACGCGCTGCTGGCGTTTTCGACGGGCTTCGAAGAGATCGACTTCTCTAAGGTGCCGCGCGTTTAGACTCGGATAGAAATCGTGCGACAGAGCCAGCTTTTGGCAGTAGCGCCCCGGCTTTGCGCCATATTAATCTTAGCATCTCCGAAGCTCATCTCGATCGCCGTTCCAACCGTCCCTTGTCGGGAACCGGGTGGGTTTGGCGGACCTGAACCCGGACAATGGCGGCCAATCGAACGTCCAGGGAATCACCGCCATGTCCACCCCCAACGCCCCCCGCCTGCCCACAACCTTCAACCGCCTGGCCTGGTCCAACCTCGCCGCCCAATCGGCCGAGCAGATCGCGCTGGCCGCAGCGCCCATCGTCGCGGTGCTGCTGCTTGGCGTCGGCGAAGGCCAGACCGGGTTGTTGCAGACCGCGCTGACGCTGCCGTTCATCCTGTTCGCGATCCCGGCAGGTCTCCTCGCCGACCGGATCTCGCGGCGAACCCTGATGGCGGGCGCGGAGGCGCTGCGCGCGGCGGCACTGGGCGCCACGCTGCTGCTGATCTGGCTTGGCCTGATGACACTGCCGCTGCTGGCGCTGCTCGGCTTCATCGCGGTGTGCGGCACCGTTGCTTATAGCGTCGCCGCACCCGCATTGGTGCCGTCACTGGTGACATCGCAACAACTGCCAGCGGCAAATGCGCGGGTCGAACTCGCGCGCACCGTGGCGTTTGCGAGCGGCCCGGCGCTCGGCGGCATACTGGTGGGCTGGGTCGGGGCGGCCCCCGCCTTCGGATGCGCCGCCGCGCTGTCTGTCGTCGCGGTGGTGCTGCTGTCAGGCATCTACGAGCCTGCGCGGCAACCCGCGCCGCGACGTCATCCGCTCGGGGATATCAAGGAAGGCGCCGCCTTCGTGCTGCATCATCCGCTGCTGCGGCCGGTGTTCATCACCCAGTTCATCTTCAACACCGCCCAGTTCCTGCTGCTCGCGGTGTTCGTGCCCTATGCGGTGCGGCACCTCGGGCTCTCTGCCACCGGCGTCGGAACCGTACTCGCAATGTTCGGCGTCGGCATGGTGATCGGCGCGTTGCTGGCGACGCGGGTGATGAAGCGCCTCGCTTTCGGCACCGTGGTCGGGCTCGGTCCGGTGACCGGCTTCGTCGCCGCCTGCGTGATGGCGTTGACCACGATCGTGCCGACACCACTGCTGGCAGGACTAAGCTTCTTCCTGCTCGGCGTCGGTCCGATTCTGTGGGTGATCTCGACCACGACCTTGCGGCAATCGGTGACGCCGCCGTCGCTGCTGGGGCGGGTGTCCGCGATCAATATCATGAGCTACGGCGCCCGCCCGCTAGGCTCCGTGCTCGGCGCCATCGTCGGCGGATTTTACGGCGCCGAGGCCTGCCTTTATCTGGCGGCGGCGATTTTTGGCGTGCAGGCGCTGGTGATCCTGCTGTCACCCGCAGTCTCGCTGGCGCGGCAGCCCGACATGGTGGGCGACGGACCCGCGCTGCGGGCGTGTTGATCCCTTTCATCATTGCCTGCAACAAACGCGAAGTGTTTTGCAAGGGAGCCAACGGGTCGCGCGGATGCGCGCCCGATGACAGGCTCCGCGACGACGCAATCCATTCTTTCTCCCGTTGCGGGATGGATTGCTTCGCTTTGCTCGCAATGACGGTTGAGGCGAATATTTCCTTCCAAATGCCAGGATATGTCACCATTCCGGGGTTTCTTTGCTCGTTTTATATGATATTCATCATCTAAATATCGGAACAACGGGAACCTGCTCCATGGCCGACCAGACCATCGCAATCGACGCTGCCCCTCGCCCGGAGGCCTCCTCCACCGTCGTGCAGATCGCGGTGCTGGCGCTGCTGGCCGCCACCGGCACGCTGGCGACCAACATCCTGCTGCCGTCGCTGCCACAGATGGCGGCGTCGCTGAATGTCACGAGTGCCGCGGTCACCTCGGCCATCACCATTTTCCTGGCAGTCTTTGCGCTCGGCCAGCTCGTGGTTGGGCCGATCTCGGATCGTTACGGCCGCCGCTGGCCGGTGCTGATCGGTTTCGCGGTGTTCTTTGCCGGCAGCGTCTGGTGCGGCCTTGCCACCGACCTGCCGGGCTTGCTGACAGGCCGCGTGATCCAGGCGGCCGGCGCCTGCGCCACGTCGGTGCTGTCGCGTGCCATCGCCCGCGACATGTTTTCCGGTGCGGCCCTGGCCCGCGCCATGGCGCTGATCATGATCGCGATGGCAGCCGCCCCCGGCTTCTCGCCGCTGCTCGGCGGCGCGCTCGACCATTATTTCGGCTGGCGCTCCGAATTCGTGCTGGTCGCGGCCTTTGCCGGCCTCGGCGCGCTCGCCTACAGCAGCGTATTCGGCGAAACCCATCATGCGACACGGACGCCGCTCGATCCGCTCGCCATCGCCAGGAACTATTTCGGCCTGATGACCGATCGCCGCTTCGTGGTGCCGGCCATGACCGTCAGCCTGATCATGGGCGGACTGTTCGCGATGTTTTCGGCAGCCCCCCGCGTCCTGATCGAGGCGATGCAGTTCACGCCGATCCAGTTGGGTTTGTTTTTCGCCGGCACCGTCATGATCGTGTTCGCCGCCGGCATGCTCGCCACCAAACTGGCGCCGCGTTACGGGCTCGACCGCTCGATCCGGGGCGGACTGTGGGCCGCCGCCGCAGGCGGCATCGCGATCCTGCTGGTCTCGCTCTACTCGCCTTCCTTCCTGCCGTTCCTCGGCGCGATGTGCGTGTTCCTGCTCGGCATGGGCATCGTCAATCCGCTGGGCACCGCGCAGGCGCTGTCGCCGTTCGGCGACCGGGCGGGTGCAGCCTCCGCCCTGGTCGGCTTCTTCCAGATGATGTCGGCCGCAATCGGCGTCTGGCTCGCGGCGACGATTTCGCGCGAAGCGCTGTTCGCGCTCGGCGTGGTGCTGACGGCGTTTTCGCTGGTCGCGTTCGGCCTCTACACGCTGCGGGCCAAGGCCGGCTAGGACTTTCGCCACGCTCCGCCGTCGATCGAAACTTCGCGGCCGTTGCGGTCAGTGCCGCGAACATTCAGTTTCTCATCGTCGAACGACAATGTGTACTTCTGCTCGGCGAGGCCCGCGCCCAAGATCATGCGGTTGAGTACGAAAGTATGGTCGTTCGACCAGCTTCCCTTCGCCGCCGAAACTCCGGCGGGGGTCATATCGCCCCGGCGATACAGCCCATCCAATCCGATCGGACCGCCCACCTTGCGGGACGGCGCGGTTGGAACGCGGTCGTAGAATTCCATATCAATACGCGGCTCCGAACCGGTCAGCGTCAGCGCGAGCGATTTCAATCCCAACCCATTGCCAGGAAACGTGTAGACTTTTCCCGAGATCGCGGCGGCGGTCTCGGGCGTTGAGCCCACCTCGCTAGGCTTCTCCGTCGAAACCTCGCGGATCGCATCGGCCAGCAGACGGGCGCCATCGGGCGACGACGCCAGCGCCGTCTCGGACTTGGCTGCGCCGGAGATCAAGTCGGTCACGACGCCGAACGGATAAAAATCACGGGCTGTCGTCACCGCCACCATGTCCAGCGCCGGAAACACCATGATGACCTGGCAATGGTATCCGACCGCCATGTAGACGTTCCTGTTTGGGAGCGCCCAGAAGAAGTTGGAATACCTGAAGTCCGGCTCGAACCTCAGGTTCATGTCGATCGTCGCGTGGCTCGCTTTTTCGACCCAGGCTGGCGGCAGAAGCGCTTTTCCTTCCCATTCGCCATGTCGCAGATAGAGATAGCCGATCTTCGCCATATCGCGCGGCAGCAAAGCCAGGCCGTTACCGCCGGTCGAGACGCCCTGCGGATCGCGCCGCCAGGTCCAGTTGCTGATCCCGAGCGGACCGAACAGCCGAGCCCTGGCGTAATCCTCGGCGCTCATCCCCGTCAGTTTGGTGAGAATGGCCGAGAGAAGATGCGGATTTCCGCTGTTGTAGTTGAAGATATCGCCGGGCGCGTTCGACATCGGAAGGTCGAGGATGAATTTGGTCCAGTCGGCGCTGCGCTCCATCTGGAAAAACGTCACCGGCTGACCGTCCGTCGGCTCGCGCCAGTCAATGCCCGAAGTCATGTCCAGCAGGTGCTGGATCGTGATCGCCTTCTTGCGATCGTCGGGATTGGCGATGCTGCGGTCGGCAAAGAAGTCCAGCACCGGGTGGGACGTGCTGCCGAGCAGCCCGTCCTTGATCGCCATCGCCGCCAAGGTGCCGATGACGGCCTTGGTGGATGAATTGATGATGTGCGGAACGTCGGCGCTGTACGGCGCGTAATAGGCATCCAGCACGATCTTGCCGTGCCGCGCGATCAGCAGGCTGTCAAGTTTGCGCCCGGTCCCGTAGGCGACCAGCTTGGCCAGCGCTGCCGAATCCATGCCCTGCTCTTCGGGCATCGACGTCTGCCATTCCCTTGTCGGCCAGACCGGCTCGGCGCTTCCTCGAGAATTGTCCTGAGCGGAAGCGCCACCGATCGACGCCGCGAGCATGATTGTGCCGAACACAATCCTCAGACCGGAAAGCCTCGGACCCGAAAACCCTGGGATTTTCATCGACGCCTCGTCGAGAGGTTACATCCGACCGATCGGCTATCGGCCTGCCCGCAAGTGATGCTCAGTCAATGTGTTACCGGAACGTGTAGCAATCCGCCTGTCAGTACAACGCAAGGCCGATGGGAAGTAAAATTACAAGTACGCAACATATCGGGCGTATCTCAAACCCGGCTGGACGACAAATCAAAGCTTCCTGAAAGTCTTTATCCCGCATTGCGGTCATGTTGCAGCCTTCCTCGCTCCGGCGAGTCAACAACAGGACCATCGCCATGACCATGATAAGCAATATCCCCCACTCCGCCGCGGCCGTTCCGACCGGCCGCAGAGTCGCCGCAGCTCTCGGCAACTTCATCAACAACTGGCTGACAGCCTGGATCGCGCATCAGGAGCGCCAGGCCGCCCGAAAGATGCTGTTTGGTTTCAACGACCGGCAGCTGCGGGATATCGGAATCTCGCGTTCGCAGATCGACTATGTCGTGGATCATTCGGGCAAGCGCGACTGAGCGCAACGCCGCTGGCGACAAGAGGGCCTGCCATTGGCGGGCCCTTTTCGCGTTAGCAGCCATTCGGCGTAGCGCTGCGCGGCGCCGGTTCAACACCGGGCCGCGCATGTTACGCGTGTTGTCAGGCCGCCTTCGACAGGCCTTCGACGCCCGCCAAGGCCTGGTCGAGATCGGCCAGGATGTCGTCGATATGCTCGAGGCCGATCGACAGCCGGACATAGCCCGGGGTGACCCCGGTCATCGCCTGCTCCTCGGCCGTCAACTGGGAATGCGTCGTCGAGGCCGGATGGATCGCAAGGCTGCGGGCGTCGCCGATATTGGCAACGTGATAGAACATCTTGAGCCCGTCGATGAAGGCGCGGCCGGCTTCCGCACCGCCCTTCAACTCAAAGCCCAGCAGCGCGCCATAGCCGCGTGACATCACCGCATCGGCCCGCCGTTTCGCCTCGCCGGTCATCAGCGAGGGATGGATCACCTTGGTGATCTTCGGATTCTTGGCGAGGTGTTTCGCCACGGCATTGGCGTTTTCGCAATGAACGCGCATCCGCAGCGGCAGCGTCTCCAGTCCCTGGATGAACATGAAGGCGTTGAACGGCGACATCGGCGCGCCGATATCGCGCAGCAAAGTGACGCGGGCCTTGATGATGTAGGCAACCGGCCCCAGCGGCTTCACCGCCTCGGTCCATACCGCGCCGTGATAGCTCGGGTCCGGCGTATTCAGCATCGGGAAGCGATCCTTGTGCTTGGCCCAGTCGAAATTGCCGCCGTCGATGATCATGCCGCCGATCGAGGTGCCGTGGCCGCCGATATATTTGGTGGTCGAGTGCAGCACGATGGCGGCGCCGTGATCCAGCGGCCGGCACAGCACGGGCGCCGCGGTGTTGTCCATGATCAGGGGCACGCCGAGCTCACGGCCGATCTTGGCCACCTCGGCGATTGGAAACACCACCAGTTTCGGGTTCGGCAGCGTCTCCGCGTAATAGCAGCGCGTGCGCGCGTCGGTCGCACGGCGGAAATTCTCGGGGTCCGCCGGATCGACGAAGCGGCATTCGATGCCCATCGTCTTCAGCGTGTTGGCAAACAGATTCCAGGTGCCGCCGTAGAGATCGGTGGAGGCGACGAAATTGTCGCCGGCGTGGCAGATGTTCTGCACCGCGAACAGCGAGGCCGCCTGCCCCGATCCGAGCGCGAGGCCGGCAACGCCGCCTTCCAGCGCCGCCAGCCGCGTCTCCAGCACATCGCAGGTGGGATTGCCGATCCGGCTGTAGATGTTGCCCATCTCGGCCAGCGCGAACAGGTTGGAGGCATGACCGGTATCGCGGAATTCGAAGCTGGTGGTCTGGTAGATCGGAACCGCCACCGCCGTCGTGGTCGGATCGCTGCGGTAGCCGGAATGGAGCACGAGCGTTTCGGGATGATTGCTGTTGGTGGCCATGTTGGTCCTCTCGGTTGGTGCAAACTTGGTTGGTGTCGTTGTCGGTAGGCAGCCGGCCGCGCTGCGACCCGGTCGACCGCCGCTACTGCGATGTCAGGCCTTCTCTTCCCCTACACGGTCGGATACCGCGCGGCGTTCGAACGGAAGCGGCAGCACCTGGTTCTCGATCTGGCTCAGTGCCAGCGAGAGCCCGGCCAGCTCGTCGGCCCGCGCGATATGCCGCGCTATCTCCGGATTGATCGTGGCGGCGTGGGATAGCGCCAACATGTGGCCGGCTTCGGGCAAATGCCGGACCTCGGCGCCCTCCACGATCGCGGCAAGACGCCGCACGATGCGCTGGGTCAGATAAGGCGACGTTCCGCCCGAGAACAGCAGCGTCGGAACCCGAAGCGAAGCCCCCTTGATGGTGGCGTTTTCCTCGGCGAACGCCGCGGCGAAATCGAACGCGAGCTTGTCGGCGCGTTCGATCATCCGCAGCCGCGCGCTCGCCGATATCGGGTCCTGCGGTCCGGAACCGTTCCAGAACTCGATGAACTTGTCGATCGCCTCCAGCACCGATCCGTTCCAGAGGTCTTCGGAAATGTCGCGCGAAAGCTGGGCGAAGCGGGCGTGAAGCCGGCGGTCCGAATCGCTCTCGCGCAGCAGCGTCGGCAGCACCGGCTCGATCATGGTCAGACTGCGCACCCGGTGCGCGAAGGCTGAGTCGGTCGCGATCTTGAACGCGATGGCGCCGCCATAGGAATGGCCGACGAGATGGATCGGCCCGGTCGCATCGTTGAGATGATCGCTGACGCAGCGAACTTCCTCGGCCAGCGTCAGCGGCAGATCCAGCGCGCAGGTATTGCTGCCATAGCCGGAAATATCCGGCGCGATGAACTGATGGTGTCGCCCGAGCTCCTCGGCGAGCTTGCTCCATTGTCGCCCGGAACCGAGCGAGCAATGCAGCGCCACGACCGTGCTCTTGGGAGATATCGGGAAAGGGACATGAATCACGGATGTCATCGGAGTATTCCTGACTGTAGATCGAGGTTGAACTGGGATTTGCGGCACGACCACGCGGGCTCGTGCGAATGCTGGGGGCTTACGTTGGACGGGATACGGTCTCTGTGACGGAGCGCACGCCGCAGGTTGCGGGCGATCGATCGCAGCCGGCGCGGCCATGCCGGGGATCCCGCGGAACCCGCTGCGCCGCGCGGTGCGACGATGGCTGTATCCTGGCTCGTCATCGAATATTCCCGCACGCCGGGGTGGGTTGCGGCGGCACGGCCTCGCCGTGAGGCCCGTGCTTGTCGCGCAACGCCGCATACGCCATGCAGGCGATGACGCCGGCGACCAGCACGGCCGCCGAAATGTTCAACGCGTAGGAAAGACTGCCGATGGCGTCGCTAATGGCACCGGTCGCGATCGGACCGAGGGTCTGGCCGAGACCAAACGCGATCGTGATCATGGCGATCGCCTTCGGCCACCCGCCGGGCGGATAGTTCAGCCGCGCGAACGTCGTGGCCGACGACACCACGGCGAAGAAGGCATTGCCGAAGATAACAGCGGATACCGCGAGCACGGCCGGATGGGTGCCGACAAGCGGGATCAGTGCGCCGACCGCGGTGATGGCGATCAGCAACGCGGTGACCCATCCGCTGCGCGCCTTGGCGATGACGCCACCCCACACCCAGGGATGAACGAATGCACCGATGCCGATGCAGGTCCAGAACGCACTCTGTGCCATTGCGCCGCCGCCGGCGTTGCGCACATAGGCGATCATGAAGGTCATGTAGGCGATGTAGCCGGCGCCGAACAATGCGTAGCCGATCAGGTACAGCACGACCGGGCGCGTCCGGACCTCGGAGACCGCCGAACCGGTTGACCGTTGCGGCTCCGGAACGCGCGCCGCCGGCAGCAGCAGCGCCAGTGCCGCCGAGATCACGCCCAGCGCCGACCATACGATCTGCCAGCTGCCCTTGCCGAACGTCTCCAGCAGGAACGGCGCGGCAAAGCCCGACAGCAGGATGCCGGCCGCGGGCCCAATGGAGAACAGGCTGAGGTAGAACGCCTTGCGTTCCGGCTGCGCCTCCGCGACATGGGCCGCCAGCGCGCCGCCGGCGATGAAGGCGAAAGCGGCGGCGATGCCGGACAGCAAACGCGCCGCACTGGGGATGACGAAATCACCTGTCATCGCCGACATGAACAGCGAAAGCACGCAGGCCCATGCACTGACGATCAGGGTGTTGAACATGCCAACGCGCCGGACCACCGTACTGGCAACCAGTGCACCGGCGAGGTAGCCGGCCGCGTTGATCGTGTTCATGAAGCCTGCGGCGGCGTAGGACCAGCCGAGGCTGTCGCGCATGTCGGGCAGCACCAGGCCATAGGCGAAACGGCAGATGCCGAGCCCGATCGCGGGCGCGATCGAAAGCACGATGATCAGCCAGGCCGGGTGCGCATAGGGTTGCGCGGAGTTTGCAGACATTTTTTGGGCTCTTGTCGCTCACAGGATCGGTCCCGATCCGGGCCGTGTCAGCGGACCAGACCGGGAGGCAGAAGTCGCGAACCGCGCGCTCAGCGCTTGGTGATGATGACTTCGAGATATTCGCTCGGCACCACCATGGTGGCGTCACC
>JAIEPP010000562.1 GCA_019748335.1 Xanthobacteraceae bacterium | reverse complement strand
TCAGCCGGTTGGCCAATAGTATGCTTCGGAAAGGTCAGCTGACTCGATCATCAAGAGTTCGGAAGCGAGGGAGATCAAGGACGACTTTGAGCCCGCCGAGCGGTGAGGTATCGAGAGCGATATCGCCGCCATAAAGTCGTACGAGATCGCGCACGATCGAAAGGCCAAGTCCAGAGCCGGGGGCCTGACTATCCCAGCGCTCACCGACGTTGAAGACCACCTCGAAGGCTTCCGGCGGTAGTCCGAGTCCATCATCCTCGACCACAACACGAACGGTGTGCTGTGGCGATTCCTCGGCACAAGACAGCAGCACGCGTCCCTTTGCGTGCTTGCACGCATTGTCGACCAAGTTTGCCAACATTTCGTTGAGGTCTTGCGCGTCGCATGCCGCCGTCACGGTTGACGGAATGTCGTTCTCGATCACAATCCCTTTGGGTTGGTAGAGCCGCGAAAGGGCGCTGGTCACTTCGGCGCCGGCCTTGCCGACAGACGTGAGCGTTCCGGGAACCGAGTGCATCGCAACTGCGCGGGCGCGGGCGATCTGGTAGTCGATCTGTGTCTGCATTCGCCTGCACTGATCAAGGATGATCACCGAGGACTGCGGCAAGCCTTTGTCCTCGATGCGGTAGGCCTCGTCAGTGAGGATCGCGAGGGGCGTTTTGAGACCGTGAGCCAGGTTTCCCGCCTGCGCCCGCGCCCGGATCATTAGCTCGGTCATCGACCTCAGCATGGCATTCAACTCGTCGACCAAGGGCTGCACCTCCTGCGGGAAGTTGCCTTGCAAGTTCTTCTCGCTTCCGGACCGCACCCTGTTCAGGGCAGTACGCAGGTAGTTCAAGGGCCGCAATGCAAACAGAATGAGTCCGCTCGCGGCTATGATCATCGAACCGGCGAAGGCGCTCATCGACCAGGCCAGCGAGCTGTTGAAGCTTTGAAGAACGGTCTCCAGGTGGCGGCGGTCGGTGCCGATGATGAAACGCAATGGCGGGTCCGAAGGGTTGTACCAGTGCGCACGCTCGGCGACGAGAACCTTCCCGGTGGGGCCGTCAACCATGTGGGGGTGAACGGTAGCATCCGGCGGGTCGTCGAGCGAGATGCGGAGCATTCCGCCTTGCAACGAAGCGGAGCGGGCAACGATGCTTCCCGGCTTCTGGATCTCCCAATAATAGCCGGAGAGAGGCACGTCATAGCGCGGATCGCTCAACGGACGCTGCATCTGTAGACCAGACGGCGTGACGGTTGCAAGACCCTGCAATTCGTCCAGGTGCACGTAAAGTTCTTCGTAAAACTGCTGAGTGACGTGGGTCTTGAAGACCGTCGAAAGTGCGACCCCGGATACGAGCACCCCAACGAAAATCCAGACGACAGCAACGCCGATCAAGCGGCCTTTAAGGCTCGTCATGCGTTCCCATTACTCCATTCGATATCCGAGACCGCGGACAGTCTTGATGAGATTGGGTCCGAGCTTGCGCCGCAGCCGGCTGACGTACACCTCAATGGTATTGGACTCGCGGCTATCTTCGAGTGCGTAGAGGTGATCGATGAGCTCTTGCTGCGAGATCACCCGGCCGATCCGGTGCAGAAAACAGTTTAGCATGCGGAATTCGCTCGCGGTCAGCTCGACCGGTTCGCCGTCGCGCGTGACGCGACTCGAGACCGGGTCGAGCGAAATGCCGCGATGCTCGAGCAACGGGTTCGCAAGCCCGGACGTGCGCCGGATGAGTGCTCGAAGCCGCGCCGCCACTTCGGGAATATGGAACGGCTTGGTGATGTAGTCGTCGGCGCCGGCGTTGAGGCCGTCGACCTTCTCAGCCCACGTCCCGCGCGCGGTAAGAATGAGGACGGGAAGTTTGCGGTTGGCCGCGCGCCATCGTCGCAAGACATCCAGGCCCTGCATTCCGGGGAGGCCGAGGTCCAGTACGGCGGCGTCGTAGGGCTCGGTTGCCCCCAATGCATGCCCGTCAGGGCCATCGGCCGCGCGCTCAACCACGAAGCCGCCCGCCGTCAACCCGGCGACCAGACGCCGGGCGATCTCGTCATCGTCTTCGATCAGAAGAATACGGATTGAGTGCCTCCTTGAATTCCGGCCCCTATCCTATCACAGACAAGCTGACATGAACCTGAACATGCCATGCCGGCCAGCCCGGAGCGCCTTCAGCTTCCTTTCAGATTCGCATGCCAGAGACTGGGCCAATAGATCAGGTTCCGACGATGGAGACGGTTGCATGCGCTGCTCGCGGCTGAAATATCTGCTGGTCTTTCTGTCGCTTATGCCTCTGGGGACGCGCGCCGGCGCCAAAGAGCTTGCCGTCACCCAGGCGCAGGTGGATCGCCTCGAAATTCAGCTTCAGAAAGTGCAGCCCGCCCAAACCGAAGCGGTCGTCCTGCTTCCGGCCACGGTCGTTCCGGCAACCAACGCGCGCCTTGTCGCTGCGGCGCCTTTCGCTGGAACGGTCACGCAGATGCACGTTCTGCCGGGCCAGGCCGTCAAGAAAGGAGAGCCACTCGTTACCGTTGCCAGCCGCGAATTCCTCGAAGCCATGAGCAGGCTCAATCAGTCGGAGGCCGAGCTGCAAATGGCGGAAACGGTCGCGACACGCGCCCGCAGGCTGGTCGACAAGGACGTCGCGACTCCGGTTAAGGCCGAGGAGGCAGAGGCCCAAGCCGCCAAAATCCGTGCGCTGACTGACGACCAAAAACGACTCGTCGCAATCGGAGGCATCTCGCAGGGAGCCTTTGGGAACTACACATTGCCAGCCCCCGCCGACGGCCGGGTGGTGGAAACGCGGGTGCTGCCAGGGGAAAAGCTCGATGCTATGGGGGCGGCGGTCGTGATCGACACCAGCGAGCAACTCTGGCTTGAAGCGCAAGTGCCGGCCGACCTCATCGGCCGCATCCATCCGGGTGACCGCGTGCAGGTCGCGGACGGACCGATCGGCAAGGTGATCTCGATCGGGCGGGCGCTCGACCGCATGACGCGGTCGGCGACAATGCTGGCCGAGGTACCGCCGCGATCCGGCCTCGTTGCCGGACAGATGATCGCGGTGAGCATCATTCGTCCTGCGGCTGCCGGCGGACTTGAGGTGCCGGCCACGTCGGTCGCCTGGATCGGTGAGAGCAATGCCGTTTTCGTGCGCAATGAAACCGGCTTCAACGTGGTGCCCGTTAAGCTTAAGGGCAAGACGACGTCGGCTGCCACGATCGAAGGCGATCTGACGCCGGGACAGATGGTGGCGGCAAGCGGCCTTTCGCTGCTTGAAAACCTCATTCCCAGGGAGTGAGCGATGCTGCGCTGCCTAATCGAATTCGCCCTGACCCAGCGCGTTTTTGTCCTGCTGGTCGCGGTGCTCATCGCCGGAGCTGGCGGCTACGCGTTTCAAAATATCCCAATCGACGCCTTCCCGAATATCGCCCCCGTTCAAACGAAGATCATCTTAAAGGCGCCGGGTATGACGCCGGAAGAGGTGGAGACCCGCGTCATTACCCCGCTTGAAATGGAACTGCTCGGCATTCCGCACCAGACCATTCTGCGCGCTTCCGCCAAGTTTGCCATCGCGGATATCACCATTGATTTTGTCGACGGGACCGATATTTATTGGGCGCGCCAACAGGTCGCCGAAAGGCTGGCGGGCGTGCGCGGCGATTTGCCGGCCAACGTCTCCGGGGGCCTCGCGCCGATCTCGACGCCGCTGTCCGACGTGTTCATGTTCACGATCGAAGGAGGCGGCCTTTCGCTTGAAGAGCGCCGCACCCTGCTGGATTGGACGATACGGCCGGCGCTGAGAACAATTCCGGGCGTCGCCGACGTCAACGCGCTGGGCGGCCTAGTAAAGACCTTCGAGGTGACGCCGGATAGCGCGGCGTTGGCCGCCGCCGGACTCGACGTCTCAAAGCTGATCGCGACGATTCAGGCCAACAATCGCAATGACGGCGCGGGCCGCCTGGGCGAGGGTGAAAAAGCGCTGGTGGTGCGCGCTGAAGGCGCAATCCAGACCCCGCACGACCTCGAGCAGATCGTGCTCAAATCCGAACGCGGGAAAATCCTCAGGGTGCATGATGTGGCCAGCGTCCATATCGGCAGCCTGACGCGCTATGGAGCGGTTACGAAAGACGGGACAGGCGAGGCGGTCGAAGGACTCGTGTTGTCACTCAGAGGGGCAGACGCCAATGCGCTCGTCATGGCTGTCCGCCAGCGGCTGGACGAATTAAAGCCAAGTTTGCCTGAAGGCGTTCGGCTCGAACCGTTCTATGACCGTTCGGATCTTGTCCAGAGCGCCGTTGGAACGGTCAAGAAGGCTCTCATTGAGGCAACCGTCCTCGTCGTCCTGCTGCTGCTCGCTTTTCTTGGAAATCTCAGGGCGGCGCTCGTTGTCGCCGTAACGCTGCCGTTTGCGGCGCTCGTCACCTTCATCATGATGCAGGCGTTCGGGATGTCCGCCGACCTGATGAGCCTCGGCGGCCTCGCCATCGCGCTCGGCCTGATCGTGGATGCCGCGGTCGTTGTCGTTGAAAACGCGGTCGAGCGTCTCAATCATGATCCGGGCGACGGAAAAGTGCCGTTGCTGCATCAGATTTACCAGGCGGCCAGCGAAGTCGCGATTCCGGTCGCGTCGGGCATCTTCATCATTTGTCTCGTGTTTCTGCCGCTGCTGTCGCTGCAGGGCCTGGAAGGCAAACTGTTCGCTCCGGTCGCATTGACGATCATCTTCGCCCTCAGCGGCTCCCTGGTTCTGTCGCTGACGCTGATCCCGGTGCTGTCGTCCTTTCTGCTGCGCGGCGGCAACCATGGTGAGCCGTTGCTGATGCGGCTGCTGACCCGTGGCTATGGTCCGCTGCTCAGAAGCTGCCTCGCTCATCCGCTGCCGGTCTACCTCATTGCTCTCGGCGGGATTGGCCTTGCCGTGGTGGCGTATGGAGCCGTCGGCAAGACATTTATGCCCAGCATGGACGAGGGCTCCGTCATTGTGCAAACCATCAAGCTACCGTCGATCAATCTCAAGGCCAGCATCGACGCCGATCTACTGATCCAGCGCACCCTGCTCGCAAAGGTGCCTGAAATCGATCGCGTGATCTCGCGTGTCGGCTCTGACGAGTTGGGCCTCGACCCGATGGGTCCTAATGAGACCGACGCCTTTCTCGTCCTGAAGCCGAAAGCCCAGTGGCGCGTGCCCGACAAGGACCGGCTGGTCGCGCGTATTCGGGAAGCGGTGGCCGATCTGCCGGGGATGGAATTCGCGTTTACGCAGCCCATTGAGATGCGCACATCGGAAATGCTGACCGGCGCCCGTGGCGATCTTGCGATCAAAATTTTCGGACCTGATCTCAAGGTGTTGTCCGAGTTGGCAGGTCAAATCCAATCGACTCTTCGAAGCGTCCCTGGCGCAACCGAGGTATCGACGGTCTCGAACGACAAGGTCGATTATTTGCAGATCGACGTTGACCGCATGGCGGCAGGCAGGGTCGGTTTGTCGGTCACCGGCATTCAGGATGAACTGCGCACACTGCTTGAAGGTGGCACTGCCGGGATTGTCGCAGAACCGCGGCGGCGAACCAGCATCGTGGTCCGCGGGCCGGAGGCGGTTCGCGACACGCCCGAGCTGTTCAGCCGGATGCAACTCGCGGCCGGCGACGGCGGCCTGGTGCGGATCGGGGATGTTGCGCGCATCGGACGTAAGGCTGGCGCCGTCAAGATCGACCGTGAGAACGCGTCGCGCTTTGCCATCGTGCAGGGCTACGTGTCGGGCCGCGACCTTGTCGGTTTCGTCCAGGATGCACAGAAGGCGGTTGCTGAGAAGGTCCAGCTTCCGTCAGGATACCGGCTGGTCTGGGGCGGCCAGTTCGAGAACCAGCGCCGTGCGGCAACCCGGCTTGCGATCGTCATCCCGATCGCGCTGGGTCTCATCCTCGTTGTGCTTTTCGCAACGCTGCGCTCCATGCGCCAGTCACTGCTCATTCTTGCCAACGTGCCCTTTGCATTAGTGGGAGGCATGCTGGCCCTGTGGGTCTCCGGCGCATATCTGTCGGTGCCGGCTTCCGTCGGCTTTATCGCGCTGCTCGGCATCGCCGTGCTCAACGGGCTGGTTCTGGTCAGTTATTTCAATCAGTTGCTGGACAGCGGGCTTCCGTTAGATCGGGCCATCTATGAAGGCTCGGTCCGGCGGCTTCGGCCGGTTCTCATGACGGCCAGCATCGCCGCCTTCGGGCTGGTGCCGCTGCTGTTCGCAGACGGACCTGGCTCGGAAATCCAAAAGCCGCTCGCGATCGTAGTCATCGGCGGCCTCGTCACCTCAACGGCCTTAACGCTGGTTCTCCTGCCTATCCTGTTTCGACGCTTCGGCGTCCCGGCCGGCCAAACCACACTGCGCACCCGGAGTTTCGAATGGACAAGTCCTTATGCAAGCTCACACTCGTCTTCCCTCCAAGCGGAGAGGACATTGTCGTCGAGTTTTTGCTGAGGGCCGAGCCACCCATTAGCGGGTTCACGACATGGGTCGGTGATGGACACGGCCTCGACTTCAAGGAAGCAAGCGTCAACGAGCGGGTGCGGGGGCGAGTGAAGCTTAGCGTGCTGGTCGCAGTGCTGCCGTGGCAGTGGGTGACGAAATTGCTCGACGACCTGCGTAAGGATGCTCGGATTGACAGCCTCACGTACTGGGTCGAGCCCGTCGATGTCTTCGGGAGGCTAACCGCGATGGCGGCTGATGTGGCGGTCAAACCGATAGAGGAGTAGCCACGGCCTCCCTACATGTGCCTGACGCTTTACCAGGGTGTGACGCTCATCGCGGTCCAGAATACAGAAACAACGAGCCATTAGGAATCTCGGCATGTTGAAACGTCGCCAGTGGGAAAGACGCAAGATCGGGTCTCGTGTTCCAGATTACGTTCTCCGGATCTCGCCTCAGTGAGGAGAACGCATACGACAAAACCAATCGGGTGGCCGATTGAAATGCCCGCCCGGACGATCTAGGAGCAATAGCATTGGAAAACAGGATCGCGCTCTTTATCGATGGACCCAACCTCTATGCCACCGCCAAGACACTTGGCTTTGATGTCGACTACAAACGCCTTCTCAAGGAATTCCAAGGCTGCGCAGCGTTGCTGCGCGCATTCTACTACACTGCCATCATCGAAGATCAGGAACATTCGTCGGTCCGCGCGTTGATCGATTGGCTAGATTACAACGGCTATACCGTCGTGACCAAGGCAACCAAGGAATTCATCGACGCCAGCGGCCGCCGCAAGGTCAAGGGCAATATGCACATCGAATTAGCGGTCGATGCGATGGAGATCGCCGAGCATGTCGATCAAATGGTGCTGTTTTCCGGCGATGGGGATTTCCGCTCGCTGGTTGAGGCGGTGCAAGGCCGCGGCGTTTGCGTCACCGTCGTCTCGACGATCTCCAGCCAGCCGCCGATGATCGCCGACGAGTTGCGGCGCCAGGCCGACGTCTTCATCGATCTGATAGAACTGCAGTCCAAGATCGGCCGCGATTCGTCCGAACGTCCTGCCCCGCGCGAGCCGGTTGAAAGTTTGCCGGGCTCCCTGCGCAGGTAGGCTCGGAGCGGCTCCGGCGGCCGGGTGGCCGCCCAGCGCGGGTTGGCGGCGGCGTACGACAAGTTTCGGAGAGCTTTCCGAGGATCATCGAAAAAGGAGTTCGGCGTCATCTTCAAACCATCTGGACCACGCGCCGCCGAATTGTCTGACCAAAGGAATGTTGCATGCTGCGCCTGTTCATAGCACTGATGATGTGTGTGATCTCTACTGGTGCTATCGCGCGCGCGTCGAGAATCGCGCAGGGCAAATTCTCCACGTTATCATACGAGCGGCTGCAACGACTTCCACCGGCTATCCACGAGGCGTTCAAAGCAGCGCAGCTACTGTGCAGAGGCGACGCAATAAATGTTCGAACGGGCTTCCTGCGATACCTGAAAGGAAAGGAAGGCGTGGAGTTTATCGCAATCCACTTCGACCAAGTAGAGTGTTTCAACCGAGATGCACTTTGTTCGCCGAACGGCTGCCTTCATCGCATTTTTGTTTCCAAAAGAGGCAATCTTCGCGAGGTTTGGCGAGGGGACGTCTTGGAAATCGACATGTCTAATGAGTCCGGTATCCCGTCGATCGACATAGATTGCAGTCAAAGAGGTTCGGTTTGCCGCCACCGAATGCAATGGAATGGCAGGCGGTTTCGTTAAGGGCAAGATTCGCTCCGATGCAAGGGCGAGAATTCCGATATCATCCATTGCATTTGAACAGGCGATTGTGGCGGTCGGGAATGTGTTGCCCGTCGTGCGTGGTACTCGTCGAACCGTTTGCTTGCAGCCGTCATGATCGTCAGCTGCGTCGCTGCGACACCGGCGGCGGCAAAGCATCTAAGCTCAATTCGACCGGCGTCCTCCGCGCCATGCTGCTGCAGCCTTAGGGTGAGCCGCAGTCACCGGATTGTTGTCGACTCCACGCTCGACCTCGATCGAGACGCGTCCGTCGCCGCCGAGGGAGAGCATGTCGATCAAATCGTGCCTGGGCTGGTCCCGTGCATGATCATCTCTGCCCATCTTTCATGGTCGTGGTCTGCAGGCTTCAGGAGAGCGGAAGGAATGCTTGCACCATGTGCCGCGTTCTCGCTCAAAGCTTCTTCGGGCCCAATCAAAGATTGTACACCAACTGGCAGCATCCCGACCGATCGCCGGGACATTTTGTTGCCGCGCCGCAGCAGGGCAGACTAAAGGGGTACCTTGGCGGCAGCATCGACTGCTTCGAGGACTACAGACATGCACGCCGAGTATGGCGAGAGAGGAATGCCGCGCGCGCCTCTACCGGCCTTGAAGGCCATGCTTGCGGCGCGCAGTAGAGCCAATGCCCGTGGCTGCCGGCTTCGTCGTGTGAAACTCCCGAATGTCTTTTTTGCCGTCCGCCGACAGGATCAGCTGTCCGTCGAACGCATGGGGCTCAGATGGGGCGGAAGCGCTTTCGAAGTTCAAGGGATTTCCCGACAACGGTGAGAGCGCAAGCGTCTCGGACCGTCCGTCCCGCTCGATCACCACCACCGCGTTCAACCCGGCTGCGGACCGACTCAGGGTCAGTCGCATCCGCTCCCCTGCCGGCGTGTTCGCGATCGAGAGTTCGCCCTCTGCCAGTTCGCTGCGAAATTGGAACGTCTCCGGCGCTCTACGGTCAGCGGACATCTCGGCTGCGCCTACGGTTTTCGACGATACTCGGACATTCGCAACGGAAAGAGCGGGGATATGCTTAAGCATCTCGTGCCGGAGGTTTTCCGCCAAACGGTCGGCGTCCGCGACGGGCATTTCGGCAAGGACGCGGACACCGATGTCCGCGTGCAAGCGATGTCCCAGCCAGCGTGCCTTGACGTCAAGGACCTCGCGGACGCCTTCGACGTGCTCGGCAGCGTGTCTGATTTCGTCGGTGACCTCGGGGTCGACGCCGTCGAGCATCCGGACGAACACCGCCTTGGACGACTGCCAGACGATGCCGAAGATGGCGATGGTGATAAGAAGTCCGACGATCGGGTCCGCCAGCGGAAATCCCAGCCACACGCCGACCGCACCCACGACAACAGCGAGACTTGTGAAGCCATCAGTGCGCGCGTGATAACCGTCGGCGATGAGCGCCGCGCTGTTGATCTCCCGTCCGACCCGGATCCGGAAGACCGCGACGGCTTCGTTCCCGAGAAATCCGAT
>JAIEPP010000445.1 GCA_019748335.1 Xanthobacteraceae bacterium | reverse complement strand
CCGAAGGAAACCTTGCGTCAGGCCCGCGCGCAGTTCGCATTTCTGGCCGAGGAGTGTATCCGTCGCGGCGACGTCGCCACCCAGGCGATGTGCGAACTCGGCGCCCACAGCATGCAACAGGCCCTGATCGCGGACGAAGGCGCCGATGCTTCGCCGATCGGCCAGATGGCGCTGAGCATTCTCTCGCTTTCCGACCCCATCTCACCCGCTGGCGCTGGAGCCGAGCGATCGGTCGGCTGATGGGGTATCGCCCCGGTCTGATCCGTGGCACTGCGTGGGGCCGATTCACGGCCAAAACGTCACATCCCCGCGACTGAGGGCCGCAGCCGCTTTCACGGATAGTGGCTTCACTTTTAGGCAGCTGTGCCCATCTTAGGGGCGCTTCCCCATGCCGGGGATTGAGGAAACAGACATGAATTTCACGCATATGCGCGGAATTGTTCGGACCATCGCCGTTGTCCTGTCGCTGGCGGTTCCGCTGGTGATCGCGATCTCGTCGGCCGACGCCCGCATTGGCGGCGGCGGCAGCTCAGGTTCCCGGGGAACGCGGACCTTTTCGGCCCCGCCGAGCACGACCACGGCGCCGGGCACGGCGGCCCCCATGAACCGTACGTTTACCCAGCCGGGCAGCTCCGGCATGGGCGCACCGGCCGCGGCAGGTGCTGCCAAGGGCGGGTTCTTCAACCGGCCGGGCATGGGCATGCTTGGCGGCCTTGCCGCGGGCTTCCTCGGCGCCGGCCTGCTCGGCATGCTGTTCGGTGGCGGGATGTTCTCCGGCCTCGGCGGCCTGTCGTCGATCTTCGGCCTGATCCTGCAGATCGGCCTGATCATCATCGTGGTGCGGCTGGCGATGTCGTGGTGGCAGCGCCGCCATACCCCGGCGGCCGCCTTTGCCGGCGGACCCGACGCGGGTCCCGCGACTCAGCAGAACAGCTTCCGCTCCGGAATGGGCTTTGGCCTCGGATCCGGCAGCGCGCCGCTGGAGATCCTCCCCGCAGACTATGAGGCGTTCGAGCGATTACTGGGCGAGATCCAGGGCGCGTGGTCGGACGAGGACGTCGCCAAACTGAACACGCTGGCGACGCCCGAGATGGTGTCCTACTTCACGAAGGACCTTGAACAGAACAAGGCCCAGAACGACGTCAACAAGGTGACCAACGTCAAGCTGCTGCAGGGCGACCTCGCGGAAGCCTGGCGTGAGGGCGAAACCGACTATGCCAGCGTCGCGCTGCGGTTCTCGCTGGTCGACAAGACGCTGGAGCGCACCACCGGCCGCCTGGTCACCGGCAGCGATACGCCGATCGAGGCCACCGAAGTCTGGACCTTCGCGCGGCGCCGCGGCGGCAACTGGGAGCTCTCGGCGATCCAGCAGACCAACTGACGGTCGGCCTGACGAATGCGACAAGGGCGCTGCGGCTGGTTCCGCGGCGCCTTTTCTTTTGACGCATGTTCTTTCGGATTGGGCACCTGGTTCATATCGCCCATGCGGTGCTGGAATAATGCGTGCGCTAGCGTGTTGAATGACGGCGAACCAAAAACAACCGGGAGGAACCAGATGAAGAATTTTGCCTCGATCTTTACGCTTGCCGCGATGGCACTGGTCGCCGCGCAGCCGGCGAGGGCGCAATCGGCCGACACCAGCTTCTTCGTGACCAGCAACGGCATCGGCAATGGCGCCAATCTCGGCGGTCTCGCCGGTGCCGACAATTGGTGCCAGACGCTGGCGCAGGCGGCGGGCGCCGGCGCAAAGACTTCTGGAGAAGTAAAGATTTGGCGCGCCTATCTCTCGACGCAGGAAGCCTCCGGCACGCCTGCGGTCAATGCGCGCGATCGCATCGGCAAGGGGCCGTGGCAGAATGCCAAGGGCGCCGTGGTTGCCAAGGACGTCGCCGAACTGCATGGCAGCAATGGCCTGACCAAGCAGACCGCGCTGAGCGAGAAGGGCGAAGTCATCAACGGCCGCGGCGACACCCCGAACCGCCACGACGTACTGACGGGATCGCAGCCCGATGGTACGGCCTTTGCCGCCGGTGAGGATCGCACCTGCAAGAACTGGACGAGTTCTACGCAGGGCTCTGCGATGCTCGGCCACGCCGACCGCATCGGCCTGCGCGACGACGATGCCTCGAAATCCTGGAATTCGTCGCACCCCTCGCGCGGACCGGACGGTGGCTGCTCGCAGGCCGACCTGAAGAGCACCGGCGGCGACGGGCTGATGTACTGCTTCGCCGCGAATTGAATTGCTTAACCTCGCCCCGCTTGCGGGGAGGTCGAAGCCGAAGGCTTCGGGTGAGGGAGGACTCTCCGCGAGTCCAACTGCGCGGAGACAGCCCCTCGCCTCAACCCTCTCCCCGCAAAAGCGGGGCGCGGGAGTCTATCCGGTACGCCGTGGTGCGCCGCTTCGCCGCGTTTACCAATCATTAGCGATCTTCATCAAGGTAAATTTCCATCTCAGGTTGACGTTAGGTGCCGCTGAGCTAGACCATTCGGCGAGACGAGGTTGCGCGTAATCTCGCAAGAATTTTCTCAAGCCAACGGATAGTAGTTCATGTCTCGCGTTATTGCCGCCGCCTTTGCCACCGCGCTCGCCATTGTCGCCCTCCCGACCGCAGCATCCGCCGGCTGCCATTCGTGCTACGCGCCGCCGCAGCCCTGTTGCGGGCCGCAGTACCAGCAGCAGGTCGCGCCGGCGCAGTACCGGACCGTGCAGGAGACCGTGATGGTGTCGCCCGGCCGCGTCATCGCTCATCGCACGCCCGCGCAGTACCGCACCGTGATGGTGCCGCAGACCGTCATGGTTGCGCCCGAAGGCGTCGCCTACGAGCGGACCGCGCCCGAATACGCGACCCAGGAGCGCGTCGAAATGGTGGCTCCGGCCCGCACCTATTACGTGCCGGTCGCGCCGCGCTGCAGCACCTGCGGATATTGACTAGGCAGCACAGCCGCCATCGCTGAGGCCGTCGCCCTGGTCGACGACGTGCCGAAAGCGAGTGACGCTGAAGCCTGCTGAGAAAGGCCGCCCCTCAGGCGGCCTTTTTCTTTGCGCGCTTTTTGGCGGTTTTCTTTGCAGTTTTCTTGGCGGCCTTCTTCACCGCCTTTTTGGCGGCTTTCTTTTTGGGTGCCTTCTTGCCAGCAAGATACTCGCCGACCTTTTTCGACGAGTGCCCGACGGCGCCCACCGCGGCCTTCAGCTTCGCCGGCGTGACCTTGAATTTCTTCGACCAGTAGCGGACTTCATAGGGCTGGCTCAGCGCGATCAGGGCCCGGTCGGCAGCCTTGTGCTTCTGCAGCGCAATATAGGCCTCCACTTTCTTCGCGGAATGGCCGACCTTGCCGACCGCTGCCTTTAGTTTGGCCGGCGTGATCTTGAACTTCTTCGACCAGTAGGCCACTTCGTAGGATTCGCCCAAGGCGATCAGCGCGCGATCATTGCCGCCGCGCTTCTTCTTGTCATCCGCCATCCCGTTCTCCTGTCGTGTTGAGAGAATAGTACTCGAGAGTGCACAGCCTAGCATGCTCGCGCATGTCCGGACAAACTGAGGCCCGTGGAGATATCAAGGGGCGTCGCAAACAAAGGTGCCCCGACGTGCGTGCGGCCGGGCGGTTTGCTAGGGTCGTCGAACAGCCACCCAACAGTCGTCCAAGAGCCTTGGGAGATGTCGTCGATGCAATATCAACTCTATTACTGGCCGACCATTCAGGGCCGTGGCGAATATGTCCGGCTGGCGCTGGAGGAGGCGGGCGCTTCCTACAGCGACGTGGCGCGCAGCGGCAACGGCATGGCCGCGATGATGAAGCTGATGGAGACGGGGCAGGGCAAAGGCTCAGGCACACCGCCGTTTGCGCCGCCGTTCCTGAAGGCCGGCAAGCGCCTGATCGGGCAGACTGCCAACATCCTGCTCTATCTCGGCGGACGTCACGGGCTGGCGCCGAAGGCGGAGGCTGGCCAGCTGTGGGTGCATCAATTGCAGCTCACGATTACGGATCTGGTGCTGGAGATTCACGACACCCATCACCCGCTGGGCCCCTCGCTCTATTACGAGGAGCAGAAGGCGCCGGCGAAGATGCGCTCGGATGAATTCTGGAAGTCACGGGTGCCGAAATATCTCGGCTATTTCGAACAGCTTCTGCAGGCGAGCGGGGGTGCCTGGGTCACCGGCCGCCGGCTCACTTATGTCGATCTGTCGCTGTTCCAGATCGTGGAGGGGCTGCGCTACGCATTTCCCAGGCGGATGAAGGCTTTTGAAAAAGAAATCCCCGGTCTGGTCGGCCTGCGCGACCGCGCGGCGGCCCGCCCGAACATCAAGGCCTATCTCGCCAGCGACCGGCGGATCGCGTTCAACGAGGACGGAATTTTCAGGCGCTACAAGGCGCTGGATACGTAGCTCCGTCATTCCGGGTTCGATGCTTCGCATCGCCCCGGAATGACGACGTCAATCTCACCTGTTTCTGCCGTCGATCGGCGTCATCGTCAGCTTCGACAGCTCGATGCCGTCGATGCAGGCGACGTTCAGCGCCACCACGTCGGTCCCGTCAGGCTTCTTGCCGCGGGCGAAGACATCGACGCCGCAGTCGAGGCAGAGCTGATGGCGGATGGCGTGCTTGTTGAACAGGTATTCGCGCAGATTGTCCTCGCCGGCGCGGAGCTGAAAACGCTGCGGCGCCAGAAAAGTGAAGTGCAGGCCTTTCTTGGTGCAGATCGAGCAGTTGCACGCGGTCACCATGGCCATGTCGGTGGTACATTCGAAGCGTACCTGGCCGCAATGGCAGCCGCCGGTATAGGTCTTGCTGTCAGGCATGAAATGCTCTCTCGCGAAAGCCGGCATGGTGGCGCGGCTTTCCGGCAAACTTGCGGCGAGAGGTGACCGGACGGAGTGGGCGAAGCCCCTTACGGCTTACGCCAGCTGGTCGATCCGCGTGCCCTGTCCGGGCGGCAGGGCGGCCACCAGCGTCGGCTGCGGCGTGCGCGTGCCGTCGGCGGCGGCGCCGTTCTGCACGTCGGGGGTTTTTTCGGGCGCCTTGGGCGGTGCGCTGGTCGTGGCCGGATTGATCGCCACCGGTGCGGCGACTGCGGAGATACTCATCGGAAACATCCTTTTCGTTGCTTCCGACAGTGGGCGGTTTCAAACCAACGATTGGTGAATCCGCACCTGCAATCCGGCGCCATCTCCGCCAATTCCGGCCGATGGTGAACCGGAGGATCGCGCGTTCACTAAAATTGTCGGGATCGCCGCGGGCCGGTCCCGGGCATTACTCGTCCTTGCCGCGGGTGACCACAATGGAGGCCTCGGTCTTGGTGCGCGAGCATTCCATGTTGAGCCGACGAAAGCGCATCGAGACCTTGTCGCCGCGCAGAATGCCCATCCGCTTGATGCAGCGCGAGGTGCCGGTCGCAGTGTCGTCCTTCGGCACCGTGAAGATGATGGCGGCGGCACCGGCGACGAGATTGAAAAACTCCGGTTTCGGCTTGCGGTCGGTCTTGGCATAGAGCTCGATCGAGAAATTCTGGCCGCGGCAGCCGAGCGACAGCTCCCTGGCCGCCGGATGTGACAGATAGATGTAGTTGGCGGCCGAAATGCCGACCTTGAGGCCGTCGATCGCTCCCGCCAATTGCTTGGCGGTATCCTCGCAGCGGTCGGCCCGCGCCGGTGAGGCGGACACGGCAGCGAGCGTAACCAATGCGGCCGCGAGCAAGGCCGGCCGGCGAAATCCTGGTCTCAAAGCCATCATCAATGCCCCTTTGCGCTATTGAAACCCGCGCGCGGATTTCCTGCAAGGGGCGCGGGCGGAAGTCAACTCGATCTTGACGGGATTCTCAGAATCCGTGGAGGGCGATGCCGATCGCAAACGCGAGGATGCCGAACAGGCCGAATAGCGTCGGAATGCTGACCAGCGCCGCGGCAACCCCGAGCTGCCGGTTGCGCGCGGCCAGCGCAATGGCGCAGGCGGCCATCAGCGGAAATGCGATGATTTGCGCCACGGTCTCGAAGCCTGCGATGCCGCCGACATCGAACCCGTGCAGCACCACCGAGGGCATGTAATTCAGCCAGGTCATCATCACCAGCGCGCCAAGCGCCATGATGGCGTAACGCACGTGGCCGGTGGCGGCCAGCGCCAGTGCCGTCAGCGCCAGCACCGGATGGCTGGCGATATACGCCTTGATGATCGCGCCGCCGAGGCCGGGACCGGGAATCTCCGACATGTCGCTGAACAGGATCGGCGCGCCAGACAGTCCGTCGAAAGTTTCGACCACGGCAATGATGATGAGCAGAACGTAGATGCCGAGCAGGCGGTGGGTGCGCGGCGGTTCTGCCGCGGCGGCGGTCAAGGTGGTGGCGGAATTCATTCGGATTACAATCGGTTGATGGAAACGTTCGGGGTCTTCCTTTGTATGAACGGGGGCCCGAACGGTTCAATCGGCGAACGACCGCGCCAGAACGCGAGCAACGTACCGCAGGAAAAAGCCGGTTGTGATCCGGTTTATAGATCGCGTTTCGTTTCCGGTGTTGATTGTTCGGTGCTGATTTCCAAAGCAAGGAATTTCAAACGGGAGAGCTACCATGGCGAGATCCGCGACCCGGTCCACAGCGCGTTCATCACTCGCATCGAGGAATTTCGCGGGGGCGTCGCCGTCGCTCAGCGAACGAATTCCGATACCGCCCGCCTCGACGTTCAACATCGGTCTGCATTCAGCGGACGAGGCCACAATGCTCCGCCTGTTAGGGGTCCCGGGGCACAAGACCGACAATTGCAGTCCCGCGACCGGCGCTTTCAGGACCAGGATAAAGACAGCCAATGTCGGTCCGTTCCGCGTCACCGGCCTCAACCTCGCGGTCGATTTGCTGGAGGCCGCCTTCACGGAAGCCTCACAACAGATTCCGGACGTCGATGCGGCGGCAAAGACGGCGGGAATGTTGTGTTCCGTCACAAGCGAAACAATCGCAATTCGTTCTCCAACCATAGCTGGGGTACCGCGATCGACCTGTTCTTCGGTACGGACGTCGTTCCCCAGGGCGTGAGAAAGACCGACCGTGGCTGCCTGCTGCTGGTTCCGTTCCTCAACGCGAAGGGCTACCACTGGGGTGGAGGCTTCACGGGATCATCGGTGGACAGCATGCACTTCGAACTTTCGAAGGAAACCATTGAAAGGGAGATTCATTCCTGACGCCGTGCACTCAAGACGGCGGCCGGCGGATTGCCGGCCACCGTGCGTGAGCAGGGCCGCGGCGCCGGAGATGGCGCGCGCGGCCGTCTTGCCGTGGTGCCTAGTAGGTGCACTTGCCGTTGTGGGATTTGGAAACCATCGCGGCCTGGCGCTCGCAATCATTGCCGTAGGTCTTGCCGTCGCAGCCGCACACCGGACGGAAGATCCGTGTGCAGAATTTCGGAACCCTGGCGCAGGTGCCGGAGATGTCGATGATCGAGCACTGGCCGGGCTTCTTCTGGCAAAAGAGTCCGGCATCGCATTGGATTCCCGGGAATCCGCCGCACTGCTTGCCGATGCCGACCGCACCAGCGCCTGAGGGGACCGAGATCATCAACGCCAGTGCCGCGAACAGCGAAACGAAGTGCCCTGTTTTCATGATTGCCTCCCTGGGTGAGTTTGGTCATTCGCAACCAAAGATTATATCTATCACTGTTACACCGCAAAGATTGTGAATTGGATCACGGCCGGCCGTGGGTCCCGGCACCTTACCTTTTGCGCGGAAAATGCTTAGAACGGTTCAATCGCCGAAACCGCGTCCGCGGACGCGTACGGCACCTGAACCTGCGAGCCCCCCATGAACGCCCCCACCGCCTTTCCCGAGCCGAAACCCGTTCCGCCCTACAAGCACACGCCGCTGTTTCCGCTGGGGGCGGATACCACGCCCTACAAGAAGGTCACGACCGAGGGCGTGCGGGTCGAGAAGGTCTTGGGCAAGGACATGCTGGTGGTGTCGCGCGAGGCGCTGCGGGCGCTGTCCGAGGCCGCCTTCGGCGACATCAATCACTACCTGCGGCCCGGGCATCTGAAACAGCTGCGCAACATCCTCGACGACAAGGAAGCCTCTGACAACGACAAGTTCGTCGCCTTCGACTTTCTGAAGAACGCCAACATCGCGGCCGGCGGCGTGCTGCCGATGTGCCAGGACACCGGCACCGCGATCATCATGGGCAAGAAGGGCTTTAACGTCATCAGCGACGGCGACGACGAGGCGGCGCTGTCGGAAGGGGCGCGCGACGCCTATCTGCGCCGTAACCTGCGCTATTCGCAGGTGGCGCCGCTGTCGATGTACGAGGAAAAGAACACCGCCAACAACATGCCGGCGCAGTGCGAGATCTACGCCGAGGGCGATGACGCCTACAAGTTCATGTTCATGGCCAAGGGCGGCGGAAGCGCCAACAAGAGCTTTCTGTTCCAGGCGACCCCCTCGGTGCTGACCAAGGATCGCCTGCTGGCGTTCCTGAAGGAAAAGGTGCTGACGCTCGGTACCGCCGCGTGTCCGCCCTACCACTTGGCGATCGTGATCGGCGGCACCTCGGCCGAACTCTGCATGAAGACGGTGAAGCTCGCCTCCGCCCGCTATCTCGATGCGTTGCCGACCCACGGTTCGGCGGATGGTAACGCCTTCCGCGACCTGGAGATGGAGCAGGAAATCCTCAAGATGACGCAGAGCTTGGGAGTGGGCGCGCAGTTCGGCGGCAAATATTTCTGCCACGACGTCCGCGTGATCCGGATGCCGCGCCATGGCGCCTCGCTGCCGATCGGGCTCGGCGTGTCCTGCTCGGCGGACCGCCAGGTGCTCGGCAAGATCACCAGGGACGGCGTCTATCTCGAGGAGCTCGAGCACAACCCGGCGCAGTATCTGCCGGCGGTCGAGCAGTCGCTCGGCGGCGAGGTGGTCAAGATCGACCTCAACCAGCCGATGAAAGACATTCTGGCGACGCTGGCAAAACATCCGATCAAGACCCGGGTGTCGATGTCCGGCACCATGATCGTGGCGCGCGATTCCGCCCATGCCAAACTGCGCGAGCGGCTGGAGAAGGGCGAGCCGCTGCCGGACTACTTCAAGAACCATCCGGTGTATTACGCCGGTCCCGCCAAGACCCCTGACGGCTACGCCTCCGGCGCGTTCGGCCCGACCACCGCGGGACGGATGGATTCCTTTGTCGACCAGTTCCAGGCGGCGGGCGGATCGATGGTGATGGTGGCCAAGGGCAACCGCGCGGTCGCGGTGCGCGAGGCCTGCAAGAAGCACGGCGGCTTCTATCTCGGCTCGATCGGCGGTGCGGCGGCAAACCTCGCCGAACACTGCATCAAGAAGGTCGAAGTGGTGGAATATCCCGAACTCGGCATGGAAGCGATCTGGCGCATCGAGGTCGAGGATTTTCCGGCCTTCATCATCATCGACGACAAGGGCAACGACTTCTTCAAGGAATTGAACCTGGGGTGAGGGCGCATTTGGTGCGGCCCTCGTCGCTCACCGCTGCAATCTGAACGATGTGGCGCCGCCGTTCTCGACGCCGTCGAACATCACGAGTACGCGGATGCTGGAGCTGTCTTCCTCGAGGGGAAGCAGAATCTCGGCTTTGCCAGGCGGCACATTGCCGAGATCGAGTGTCGCCAGCGGTTTGGCCGTTTTGCCGGTGCCGTCCCAGAACCAGACCGTGTAGGGCACGACTTCCTCGCGGGTCGGCCCGGC
>JAIEPP010000138.1 GCA_019748335.1 Xanthobacteraceae bacterium | reverse complement strand
GAACAACAAACTGCAACTTTTTGCCGGCGTCGTCGGCGCGATCGTGGGCTTTGTCGCGGCGATTTTGCTGTCCGAACTTCTGGGCTTCGGAAACCGGGCTGATCCGATCGCATCCGGCCTGCTGGCGCTGTTCGGGATCGGGCCGATCGGCGCGATCGCGGGCCTCGTACTCGGCACCAAGCTCGCGATGCTGGTGCCCCGAAACGAGCCTACCGGCAGCCTGGCCCGCAACAGCTTCAAGTCCTTTGCCGCCCTTGTGGCGCTCTGCGGCGCGGCCGGCGCCGGCTACTACGTCTACGCCGTCAACACCGCGACGCCCTGGCTCAACCCGAACGCGGCGAACCCGCTTCTGGTGTTCGAGGTACGGCTGCCCGCGGGCACACCGCTGCCGGCTTCCGGCGCGGATGTCGCCTTCGAACTGCAGACCGACGTGAACACCATGCCGGGCGAACCAAGGCCCAACCAGTTCCGTCGCGGCGGCGACAAGCCGGTCGTTGCCGGCGACGTCGAACTAGCCTTTCGTACCGCCAAACGAATGTTGTGGGTCAAGATCAAGGGGCAGCCCGACCGGCTCTATACGATCGGACTGACCGCAAAGGCGCCGCATGCATCGCAGCTTGGGCCATGGTTGCCGCAAGGCGACGGCAGCGAAATCCGCTATCGGGCGCAATGGCCGGGACAGGATTGAGATCAGCGCTTTTTCGGGACCGCGCAACGCACGTAAGTCTGGCGCTTGCCCTGACCGACCGGGCCGTTGTCCATCACCAGTTTGCCGTCGGCAGCGACCGAGACCCGCGGGTTGGATTTGTATTTCTCGCCCTCACCTTCGCAAGCCAGGCGCATCTTCCACGAGCGGTCGCCGTCAGGTTTGATCTCGCTAGCGCGGCAGCGCGTCTCATACCAATAGAGCCGGTTGCCGCCTTCGATGCTCATGCGGTTGGCGCTGTCCTGGTCGGTGCAATCCTTTTTGGCCGACGCCCAGAAGCCTTCGTAGAGCTGCGCCGCCGACGCGCCCCCGCACCCGGCGACCACGACCCATCCCGCCGCCAATAACGACAACGCGCGCATTCCAGAAACCCTGATGAAGTCAGTCCGCTGGAGTTGGTCGCAGCTCAGCGCAATTTGTTCAACAGCACCATCAACATCTCGCGCTCCTTGGCATCGAGCGGCGCCAGTGTCTCCTTGGTAATCGCCAGCGCGTTCGGCGCCGCTTTCTCGACCAGTTGCTGGCCGGCGCGGGTGAGACTGACCAGCAGGCGGCGGCCATCGTCCGGATCGGGACCGGTCTCGGTCAGGCCGCGCGCCGTCAGGCGATCGATCACGCCCTTGATGGTGGCGACGTCCATCGCGGTCAGCCGTCCCAGCAGGTTCTGCGAGCACGGCCCGGTCTCGGTCAATTTGGCCAGCGCCGCCCACTGCGCCGAGGTCAGGTTGATACCGATCTCGCGGGCGAAAATCGTGGCGTGGCGCTGCCATACCTGGCGCAGGATGAAGCCGATCTGCTCATCGAGAATATAGGACGGCCGCGACGGCTTGACGCTCCGTTTCGCCGAAACACTCCTGCCCATTGGCGCTCCCCGTCCTTCTAGAGCATGCTTCAACTACGTTGAATCATGCTCGTCGATCATCTTGTTTGAGCATGATCTTTTCGGAAAACCGGTACCCGTTTTTCCGGATCATGCTCCTATTTGCCGCCGGTCACAGCGACAGATGCGCGTCACGGATATCCGGCCGCGCGTCCAGTTCAGCCATCGTGCCGCCGAAACAGATCTTGCCGCGCTCGATGATGTAGGCGCGATCCGAGATCAGCCGCGCGAAATGCAGATTCTGTTCGGACACCACGATGCTGACGCCCTCTTTCTTCATCGCCAGAATGGCATCGACCATCTGCTCGACGATCTTGGGCGACAGGCCCTCCGAGGGCTCGTCGAGCAGCACCAGCGACGGATTTCCCATCAGCGTGCGCGCGATGGTCAACATCTGCTGTTCGCCGCCGCTCATGCGCCCGCCCGGCCGGTTGCGCATTTCGCCGAGGTTGGGAAACAGCGTGAACAGCTTTTCGCGGGTCCAGTACGGTGCGTTCGGCCGCTTCGGCTGTCGGCCGACTTCGAGGTTTTCCTCGACCGTCAGATCCGTGAAGATGCGCCGTTCCTCCGGCACATAACCGAGCCCGCCGCGCACGATCGCATGTGTCGGCTCGGCAGACACGTCCTTGCCCTCGAACACGATCCGTCCGGAACGGTTCTGCACCAGGCCGACGATGGAGCGGAACGTGGTCGACTTGCCGGCGCCGTTGCGGCCGAGCAGCGCCACCACCTCGCCCTCGCCGACTTCGAGCGCGATATCGAACAGGATATGCGCCGGGCCGTAAAAGCTGTTGAGGTCCTTCACCGAGAGCTTCATGCACCCGCTCCCTCGCGGTGCCGCGCGTCGTAGACCAGGCCCTCGCCGAGATAGATGGCGCGGACCTGCGGATTGCCGCGAACCTGTTCCGGCGAGCCTTCGGCGATCAGGCTGCCCCGGTTGAGCACGAGAATGCGGTCGGCATGCTCGAACACCACGTCCATGTCGTGCTCGGTAAAGAGCACTCCAATCGATTTCTCGCGCGCGATCTGCGCCGTCAGCCGCATCAACTCGATCCGCTCGCGCGGCGCCATGCCGGCGGTCGGCTCGTCCATCAGCAGCAGTCTTGGCTGGTTGGCGAGCGCGATCGCGAGTTCCAGCCGCTTCAGATCGCCGTAAGCGAGTTCGCCGCAGGGACGCTCGGCATAGGCGCCCATGCCGACGAGATCGAGCAGCCGGCCGGCTTCCTCGCGCGCGTAAGCCGCGGTCGAGCTCCACAGATTGAACAATTGCCGGCCATAGGACACCAGCGCGACCTGCACGTTCTCGCGCACGGTCATGGTCGCGAAGGTCGCGGTGATCTGGAACGTGCGCCCCACCCCGAGCCGCCAGATCGCGCGCGGCTTGCGGCCCACGGTATCCTCGCCGAGCAGGTTGATCCGGCCGCTGTCGGGCGTGTTCTGGCCATTCAACA
This sequence comes from Xanthobacteraceae bacterium, assembly GCA_019748335.1. GTDB lineage: Bacteria > Pseudomonadota > Alphaproteobacteria > Rhizobiales > Xanthobacteraceae > Bradyrhizobium. The sequence goes on along the minus strand of JAIEPP010000138.1, from coordinate 6,608 downwards.
TGTCGAAGCAGGTGCTCTTGCCGGCGCCGTTGGGTCCGATCAGCGCCAGTATCTCGCCGGCGCGCAGGTCGAACGACACGTTGCGCACGGCATGAACGCCGCCATAGGATTTGCTCAGGCCCTGAACCGACAACAATGTGGGGACCATGCTCATTCGGCGGTCTCGATCCCGGCGGTCAGGATGGCCGGCTTCGAGGCCGGCGTTCGCCGGCGATTTCGGATCGTCTCCAGCATGCCGACGATACCCTTGGGAAATACCACCACGATCAGAACGATGAAGCCCCCGAGCACCAGCTTGGACAGATCGGTCTGGCTGACCAGCCAGATGTTGAGCGCCTTGTAGACGATGGCGCCGACGACAGCGCCGGACACGGTCTCGACGCCGCCGAGCAGCACCATGACCAGCGCATCGACCGACAGCGATATGCCGAGACTGTCGGGGAAGACGCTGCCCTTCAGGTACGCGAACAACGCGCCGGCCACGCCGGCAACGGTGCCCGCGATCACGAAGGCAGTCCACTGCACGCGCTTGCCGTTGATGCCGATGGCTTCGCTGCGCAATGGCGAATCCCGCGTCGCGCGCAACGCGAAGCCGAACGGGGAGAATACGATCACCCTGAGCACAGCAACCGCCAGCGCGGCGATACCGAGCGACAGCCAGTAGAAGCTGGCGGGACCTGCGGCCCATTTCTCCGGCCAGACTCCCAAAATGCCGTTGTCGCCGCCGGTCACCGCGACCCACTGGAACGCGATCGACCACACGATCTGCGCAAAGGCCAAAGTGAGCATCGCGAAATAGACGCCGGACAATTGCACGGCGAAGAAGCCGAACACGGCGGCGCCGAGCAGACCGAGCAGCGGGCCCAGCAGCAGCGAGACGATCATCGGCAATCCCGCCAGTTTGGCGAGAAACGCGACGCCATAGGCGCCGAGCCCGAAATAGGCGGCGTGGCCGAACGAGGCGAGCCCGCCAACCGACATCAGGAAATGGAGGCTGGCGGCGAAGATCACGAAGATCGCGATCTCGCTTGCAACCGTCAGCGCGTAATTGCCGGCCACGAGCGGCAACGCCGCCGCGACAATCAGCGCGACGAGAGAAGCCAGACGCTCGCCCGACGTCAGCGGCCGCCAGGGATTGACGGTCAGGCCCGGCGTGCGCCGCGCGGCGGCTTCCGGTTTGCCGAACAGGCCCCAGGGACGCACGATCAGCACCACCGCCATGACCAGAAACACCAGGATGATGGAGATCTTCGGGAAAATCAGGATGCCGAAGGCATTGAGTTCGGACACCAGCACCGCCGCGACGAAGGCGCCGATGATGCTGCCGAGCCCGCCGATCACCACCACCACGAACACGTCGACGATGATTCGCAGGTCCAGCGCATGATGCACGGCATCGCGCGGGATCTGCAGCGCGCCGCCCAACGCGGCGAGGAAGACCCCGAGCGCAAACACACTGGTGAACAGCCATTTCTGATTGACGCCCAACGCCGCCACCATGTCGCGGTCCTGCGTCGCCGCCCGCACCAGCACACCCCAGCGGGTGCGCTGGAACAACAGCCAGAGCCCGCCCAGCACGATCGGACTGATCGCGATCAAAAACAGATCGTAGCTCGGAATATTCTGGCCGAAGAAATCGACCGCGCCCTTGAAGCCCGGCGCGCGGCGGCCGAGCAGATCGCTCGGGCCCCAGATCAGCACCACGAGGTCTTCGACCATCAGCGTGAGCCCGAAGGTCGCGAGCAACTGGAACAATTCCGGCGCGTGATAGATCCGCCGCAGCAGCACCATTTCGACGAGCACGCCGACGGCGGCCACGATCAATGCCGCGGCGACGACACCGCCCCAGAAGCCGATCGCGCCCGAGAAACGCTCGGTCAGCGTAAACGCGACATAGGCGCCGAGCATATAGAACGCGCCATGGGCGAAATTGACGATTCGCGTCACGCCGAAAATGATCGACAGTCCCGACGCGACCAGAAACAGCGACGCCGCGCTGGCAAGACCGGTCAGGAACTGAACGACGTAAAAGGCCATGGGTGGTCCGCGTTAGGAAAACGATTGTGGAGGCGAGCCGATGGTGGCGCCGCTCGCTTCGCCTCTCCCGCGTGCGGGGGAGGCCGACGCGCTCGGAGAGCGCGGCGGGTGGGGGCTTTCTCCACGCGGAGACTCCAGATGTTGAAGCACCCCCACCCCGACCCTCCCCCGCAAGCGGGAGAGGGGGAAGCAAGATCAATCTTTCGGGCGAAGCTTTTCGACTTCGGCGTCGCTGGGCAGATAGTCGCCGCCCTTGCGATAGACCGAGTCCACCATCACGCCCTTGCCGTCCTTCTGCGCGGTCTTGCCGACATAGGCGCCAAGCGTCGACTGGTGGTCGATCTTGCGGAAGGTGATCTCGCCGAACGGCGACGGCATCGACAAGCCTTCGGCCGCCGCGATCAGCTTCTCCGTATCGGTTGAGCCGGCCTTGGCAAGGATCGCGGCGGCCGCCTTGATGGTCTGGTAACCGACGATCGAACCGAGGCGCGGATAGTCGTTGTACTTGGCCTGATAGGCTTTCAGGAACTTGTCATGGTCCGGCGTCTTGATGTCGTACCAGGGATATCCGGTGACGATCCATCCTTCGGGCGTTTCTTCCTTCAGCGGATCGAGATATTCCGGCTCGCCGGTCAGGAACGAGACCACCTTGCGGTCCTTGAAGAGGCCGCGCGTGTTACCTTCGCGCACGAGTTTGACGAGGTCGGCGCCGAAGGTGACGTTGAGGATTGCTTCCGGATTGGCCGCGGCAACCGCCTGTACCACCGGGCCCGCATCGATCTTGCCTTGCGGCGGCCACTGCTCGTCGACCCAGACGATGTCGGGACGCTTCTCCGACATGAGCTTCTTGAACACCGTGACCGCGGACTGGCCGTACTCGTAGTTCGGCGCGATCGTGGCCCAGCGCTTGGCCGGCAACTTGGCCGCCTCTTCCACCAGCATCGCCGCCTGCATGTAGTTGGAGGGGCGCAGGCGGAAGGTGTAGCGGTTGCCCTTGGACCAAGTGACGGCGTCGGTCAGCGGTTCCGCCGCCAGGAAGAACACTTTCTTCTGGTTGGCGAAGTCGCTGACGGCGAGACCGATGTTGGACAGGAATGTTCCCGTGAGCATCGCCACGTTCTCGCTCGACACCAGTTCGTTGGCCGCGGTCTGCGCATCGGCCGGCTTGCCGCCGTCATCCTTGGAGATGACGACCAGCTTCTTGCCGCCGATGCCGCCGGCGGCGTTGATCTCCTCGACCGCGAGCTGCCAGCCCTTGCGATAGGGTTCGGTGAAGGCGGGCAACAGCGAATAGCTGTTGATCTCGCCGATCTTGATTTCGGCCTGCGCCATGGCGCTGGTCGCAAAACCCGCGACCGCGACCGCCAATCCCGCTCCGAGCAAATGTCTGCGTTGCATCCTCAACCCTCCACTGTCTGAGAAACTAAGTCTGAGAAACTATCTTAACCCGTCTTCGCCTTTGACTTCAGCAACCGTCAATCCGCCGACCCGCGGCAATGGCCGGCCACTGTCGGTCACCGCGACCGCGACCATGATCTCGTTGGCGCGCGGCGCGTCGTTGATCTGCACTTCCATGCCGTCAAAGTGACTGCGCACGAACGCCGCGTCCTTGTGGCCGAGCGGAATATCCAGCGTCGTGCCCGGGCCGCTGCGCTTCTTCGACGACGGGATCAGCGCCGCGCCCTTGCCCAGCACCTTGCGTACCGGCGTCCCCATCTTCGGATGCAAGATCGCTGCCGCATGTTCGAGTTCGCCGTTTTCGCCGACGGCCGCGGCCTTGCCGTAGCTATGCGCCTTGGCGCCGTCGATTCCGAGCGCGGCCACCGCCTTTTTCGACAACAATTCGCCGAGTTCCTCGCCGATCGCGATCAGCGGCGAGAGATCCTCGACATAGCGGCCGGCGAACGGATTTTCGATCACGGCAATCGCTGCCGCACGCCGGGTCGGCGGCGCGACCTTTTGACCCATCTCCAGATAGGTCTCTTCGACCACGGTGACGATTTTCCGAATGATCGCGCTCATGTTTACTCGCCTCGCTCCCGATCAGGCACGTATGACACCATCTATCGCGCGTTCGCCGGGCGACGGCAACGCGCGTGTCGCGATGTCAGCCGTACCTACCACAACCGTCTCGCCCAGTAGACGCAACGCCGCGACTTCGATCAATCCCGCCGCGAACAATTGCTGCGCCCGGCTCGCCCCTGCCGCCAGCGCGGTCTCGATCTCGTCATCACCGAGCGTGCCGACGTCGCGGGTAACGAGCCGCGATCCGAGATCGCTGTCCGGCTGCAATTCGTTCGCCGGGCACCTGACAACCGCGGGATGGCCGGGCAGATCGACGGCATTGGCGATGATGGTGGCGGCGGCATCGGCCTGCGACGCCGTCCGCGCCAGCACCGTGACCGCATCGGCAATGCCGAGCGAGAAACTGCGGCCGTGGCGACCGCTGGTCGCAATACCACGGGCCGCGTCGTCGGCGCCGATGGTCATCGTGCGCAGCACCCCATGCCGGTCCGGCCGATCCATCAAGCCGACGGTGAATTGCTCGCCGTCAGCCAGATGCAGCGCGATGTCGCCGCCATTGTTTGCATAGGCGCGGTCGAGCCGCGCGACGTGCAGCATGGCGCCGAGAATTTCCTCGGCTACCGAGCCTGCCACCGCCGCCATCAGCGTGATGAAATGATCCGATGCAAACGGCGCCACGGCCGCATGCATGCGGCGCGCGACCACGCCTTTCAGCGCGCAACGCGCCGGATCGGCGGCCTGGCGCAATGGCACCAGTTCCACGCAGAGTTCATCGAGCAGGCCGGTAAAGCGTCGCGCAGCGGCGTCATAGGCCGCGCGCACCTCCGCGTCGCTGCCTTTGGCGTCGATGATCAGATCGATGGGACCGTCCTGCAAATGCAGCCGCTTGCCGTCAGGAAGCAGCGCGATTTGCGGCAGCCGCTTCATGCGCGCCGCCCGGGGATGTAAGGCATCGGTCGGGTTTCGGTGCTGTCCCGCAGCGACGCCAACGGACGGACATGGTCCATGTGGCCACCGAGCGCGGCATAATCGGATAGTTTCAGCGTGAACTCGATCGGCGCCACCAGCGCCGGCGTCGGCACATAGCCGAACGCGCCTGATGGCATCTGCGTGACATCGACCATGAAGGTGATGCCGCCGCCGGGCCAGACATAAACAGGCGCGCCGCCGCTGGTGACCCGCGTCAGCGCGTCCTTGACCGATCGCGTCAGCCGCACCGGATTGTCGGTAACGCCGGCACGCAGCGAGCCGCCAGCGCCGCCCATGAACAGCACCGTACACAACGCCGGTTCGCAATTTTCCTGAATGCGTTCGACGGAAAGCTTGAGATCGAGCGGCATCGCCTTCTCGACCGGCCGTAGCGCCTCGTCGAGTTCGTAATAGGCGGCATGCTCGCCGGTCGTCGAGACCATCAGCATGGTCAGGCCCGGCCGCGCCTCCTTCGGATCGAACGGACCCAGCACCGACAGCGGATCGGAAATTTTTGTGCCGCCCCAGCCGGTGCCGGGCTCGGCGACCTGGAAATAACGGCCCGGCGTCGAACGCCGCCCCTTCATCTTGATCCCGGTATCGGGAATATCCAGCAGCTTGCCGGCCTGATGCTCTGACAGCACGCCGGTGATGTGATCGTCCACGACCACGACTTCGTCGACCTTGCCGTGCCACTGCTTGGCGAACATGCCGATCGTCGCCGAGCCGCAACCGACGCGCATGCGCTCTTCCGGCACGCCGTTCACGATCGGGGGGTGACCGGCCTGCACCACCACCGTGGCGCCGCCATCAACCGTCAGTTCCACCGGCTTGCAGTTCGACAGATCCATCAGCGCGTCGCAGGTGATGCGGCCTTCCTTCTTCGAACCGCCGGTCAGATGATGCACGCCGCCGAGCGACAGCATCTGGGAGCCGTATTCGCTGGTCGTGACATGGCCGATCGCCTCGCCCTGCGCACGGACGGTCGCGGTCTCCGGCCCGAGATAGCGGTCGGTGTCGATCTTCACCTTGAGGCCGCAATAGCTGAAAATGCCTTCGGTCACGACCGTGACCATGTCGACGCCGTCGATTTCCGAGGACACGATGAAAGGCGCCGGCTTGTAATCGGGGTATGTCGTTCCGGCGCCGATCGCGGTCACGAACACGTTCGGCTCGTGAACGATCTTGCCGTCCCAGTCGGCGGTGGCCTGGAACGGCACCAGCCGTCCGCCCTGCGATACTGTCCGCTCCAAAAGGATATGAGGATCGACCCGCACCAGCCGGCCGTCGTGATTTGCGTAACGGTCGCAAGCCCCTGCCGCGCCCGGCTTGATGTAACACATCACCGGGCAGGCATCGCAGCGGATCTTGTCGTCAGCAGCAGTCGGTTCAGTCAGCATCAACAAGCTCTCAGGCCAGCGTCAAACTGTCGGACGGCTCGATTGGGAACGACGTGTCGCAAACGTTGCTCGGGCGGTCTCGATCATATCGTGTTTCCTCCGTCCGGGCATCTTGTTCGTATACGAACGATGTTGCTCGCGCCGCCAAGCACTGTCAAGCGTCCTTGCGTTCGGAAA
>JAIEPP010000375.1 GCA_019748335.1 Xanthobacteraceae bacterium | reverse complement strand
TCGCCGCCTGAAACGATAACCTCATGCTTCCCGGAGACGCGCCTCGGCGAATTCCAACCACATTCCGGACGGCACCTGCTGGCTTCCAGATTTCAAAAAGAGCGGTTTTTCATCTGACTCTTAAACCGGTTGAACCGATCAAAATGCCGCCGGAAGAAGCCCAAGCCTTGCTTGAACGGCTCAAGCAGTGGCAGCTAAGGAGGCAATGCTGGATTGATTAGAAATGTGACTGCTGCATTTCAAAACATCTTCCCAACGTTAAATCTGGTGCGGATTGTTCGACAGTACATTCTCTCACGTTAACATCGCTTAATAACATCGGGCAAAAGAAAAAATGGACAATAGCCTTTCACTTTCGATTTTCGTGATCGAGGTTGACCTCAAGCCTGTTCTTGCGTTTGCCGCCAAAAAAAATTCTGATGCAACTATCATCTTTCAGGATGAACGCATAAGGGCCAAGCTTCGTACGGTGCGCTATGGCGGCAAACTTCTTTACGACGATCTTGCTATTTTGAGGCTACGGCTGGCCCATCCGGAAGAAAGGGCAATTTACTATGGCAAAGCTAGATCAATGGAAACTGCCTTGAGAATGGTCTATTTGCTGGAGGTAGATGAGATCGATGAAGCGAATACCGCAGACGAACCTTAGTTTGGTCGCGGGATAGAAGCGGTTTCTCTACGCGCGGCGCAACCGCCGTCAACCCGAACGCTTCGATGCATTATTTGGGAACTGAAAACTTGTCCTAACGTATTGATACGGAACGATTTTAAATCTTCCTGAGAAACTCCTTCAGCGACCGAAACATTTGATGTTACCTATGGTGACATGAACCAGCAGGCCAAGATCGATATCCGCCATTCGACCTGTCCGCATGATTGCCCGTCGGCCTGCGCGCTCGACATCGAGGTGATCGAAGGCCGCAGCATCGGCCGAGTACGGGGCTCCAAACAGCAGACCTATACTGCGGGCGTTGTCTGCGCCAAGGTCGCGCGCTACGCCGAACGTATCCATCATCCCGACCGGCTGCTCTATCCGATGCGCCGCACCGGATCGAAGGGTTCGGGCCAGTTCTCGCGAATTTCCTGGGACGAGGCGCTCGACGAAATCGCGGCACGCTTCGATTCCGCCGAGCGCGAATTCGGCGCTGAATCGGTCTGGCCGTATTATTACGCCGGTACCATGGGACTGGTGATGCGCGATGGCATCAACCGCCTCGCCAATGTGAAGAAGTATTCGCGCTTCTACTCGACCATCTGCGCCAACATCGCGCGTGTCGGGTTTGCCATCGGTACCGGCAAGATCGCCGGTGTCGATCCGCGCGAGATGGGCGTCTCCGATTTGATCGTGATCTGGGGCACCAACCCCGTCAACACCCAGGTCAACGTAATGACGCATGCGATGCGCGCCCGCAAGGAGCGCGGCGCCAGGATCGCGGCGATCGACGTCTACAACAACGACACCATGAAGCAGGCCGACATCAAGATCCTGCTCAGGCCCGGCACCGACGGCGCCTTTGCCTGCGCCGTGATGCATGTGCTGTTTCGCGAAGGCTATGCCGACCGGGCCTATCTGGCGCAGTACACCGATTGCCCCGACGAGCTCGAGGCGCATCTGGCGACCCGCACGCCGGAATGGGCGTCTGCGATCTCGGGCGTGCCGGTCGAGGAGATCGAGGCGTTTGCGCGCGCGGTCGGCCAGAGCCCGCGGACGTTCTTCCGCCTCGGCTATGGCTTCACCCGCAGCCGCAATGGCGCGGCGCAGATGCATGCCGCGCTTTGCATCCCCGCAGTGACCGGCGCCTGGCAATACGAGGGCGGCGGCGCCTTCTTCAACAATTTCGCGATCTGGAAGTTTAACGAATCCATCATCGAGGGCCATGACGCGCGCGACAGCTCCACGCGGGTGCTCGATCAATCCAGGATCGGACGCATCCTGACCGGCGACGCCGAGGCGCTGAAGAGCGGCCCGCCAGTCAAGGCGATGCTGATCCAGAACACCAATCCGATGACCGTGGCGCCGGAGCAGGCGCTTGTGCGCCAGGGTTTCGCGCGCGAGGACCTGTTCATGGTGGTGCATGAGCAATTCATGACCGAAACCGCCCAGATGGCCGACATCGTACTGCCGGCGACCATGTTCATGGAGCACGACGATCTCTATTACGGCGGCGGTCACCAGCATATTTCGGTCGGCGCCAAGTTGATCGATCCGCCTGGCGAGTGCCGCTCCAACCACGAAGTGCTGCAAGGCCTCGGCCGCCGCCTCGACGCCGTGCATCCCGGCTTCGAGATGACGCCGCGCGAACTGATCGATGTCACCCTCAAGCAGAGTGGCCACGGCGATATCGATAGCTTGGAGAAGGACTTGTGGCGCGACATCCAGCCGGATTTTCGTACATCGCATTATCTCGACGGTTTTGCGCACGCTGACAAGAAGTTCCACTTTAAGGCCGACTGGGCGCGTCCCCCATGGGGCACGGCAGGCATGGGCCCTTGGGCGGAGATGCCGTCGCTGCCGGATCACTGGCGGGTCATCGAGGAGGCCGATGAAGCGCATCCGTTCCGGCTCGCCACCAGCCCGTCGCGCAGTTTTCTGAATACCAGTTTCAATGAGACGTCGTCGTCGATTGCACGTGAGGGCAACCCGTCGGTGATGATTCATCCCGCGGATGCCGCAGATCTCGGGATCGCCGACGGCGAGGCTGTGACGCTCGGCAACACGCGGGGCGAAACGACGCTGACCGCCAAATTGTTCGACGGCGTGCGCCGCGGCGTGCTGATCGCCGAATCCATTCAGCCCAACAAGGCCCATAGCGGCGGCCGCGGCATTAATATGCTGACCGGAGCCGAGGAAGTGGCGCCGGTCGGCGGCGCCGCGTTCCACGACAACAAGGTCTGGGTGAAGAAGGCCGCGCCCGACAGTTAAATCCTGCTTGCAGTCCGCCGTCAACCTGCCGCAAATGTTCGCCAAGCAATGACAAACAAGCGAGCGGGACAATGACCGATACCACCAGCGTGATACGCGAGAAGCGCGGCCAGGCGTTCTGGATTACCATCAACCGGCCGGACAAGCGCAACGCCATCAATGCCGACGTCGTCGCCGGCATCTCCAGCGGTTATCGCGCCGCGCATGATGACAAAGACGTCCGCGTCATCGTGCTGACGGGGGCGGGCGACAAGGCGTTTTGCGCAGGTGCCGACCTGCAGAACAGCGGTGCCGCCTTCGCGATGGATTTTGCCCGGCCGAATGTCGACTACGCGGATTTGTTGCGGCTGTCGCAAAATGCCACCAAGCCGGCGATCGCCCGTGTCGGCGGCGTCTGTATGGCCGGTGGCATGGGCCTGTTGTGCATGACCGACATGGCGGTGTCAGCGGATCACGTGATCTTTGGACTGCCTGAGGTCAAGGTCGGCGTGTTTCCGATGCAGGTGCTCAGCCTGCTGCAAGCGATCGCGCCAAAACGCCTCGTCAATGAATGGTCGCTGACCGGGGAACCGTTCGACGCCCATGCAGCCAAAGCCGCTGGACTTGTGAATTATGTGGTGCCCGCGGCCGAACTCGACGCCAAGGTCGACTGGCTGATTTCCCGTATAGTCGACAAGTCGCCGACCGCGATCCGCCGCGGCAAATACGCCATGCGCGCCATCGCCTCGATGTCGTTCGACGAAAGCATTGCCTACACTGAAAGTCAGATCGCGTTATTGGCGATGACTGAGGATGCCAAGGAAGGCCTGAAAGCCTTCAGCGAAAAGCGAAAGCCTTCGTGGCCGGCCAAGTAGTCTATGCATTAATCATTTAGGTCGCGTTGCGTGATCGTTCCAACGTGCGAAGGAGGCGCCTTTTGTTCGCTCTTCACGGCGCTTCTTGGATCCTGCAATCAATTGCTTGCGTGTGCGCTTGGCATAGGTTGGCAGTTGGTGTGAGGATCGATGCCGGGCTGCGGCGCGCAACTCGGCGTCCGTAAGATCGCTGTCCGCGCCTTCGGTAAAGCCGCCGTGGCGGAAGGAAGTAAATGAAAGTTCACCTCGTAGCTCCGCTGCAGCGACTATCTTTTTCACGACAGTTCGAAGATAACGCAGATCGTTGCGTTTCGTAATCCAAGGTAGCTCGGTGCGTGACCTGCGATGCTCATGATCGCGCCGGAAGACCAGACCCGAAACCTTCGTTGCCTTGATAGTGTCGAGCTCCGCCATTAATTCGGGGAAAAGGGGTTCGCCGGCTTCGTCAAACAGAGGCCACCAGGCTTCTTCACCATTCTTCGGATGTACGATCCTCACGCTATTGGGCCGCTCGGCTGGCCGATAATGCGAGATTTCAAAGGCGCCGAATACATGTTCTTGCCGCTGCAACCACTCCCAAGTCAACAACGCAGCCGTTGCAACCGAACAGTATCCTAGCTTGTTTGCGGCTACCCTGAAGGCAACGAGTTCATCCCAAGTTGCTGTTGGCGTTTCGCGCACGGGCTTGCCCAACGTACGGATTTTTAGGCCCATGCGCGAGAATGGATTACTCGCCGGCACCTCCTTTTCGTGGACGCGTTGACCAACAAACCAGGCGCGCCGGCAAGCTGTCATGGATGCATTTGCAGAGCGGCGACGCTCGCGCTTAACGACGTTTCCGTCCGCATCTTTGTCCTCCACGACGAGCAGCTTTGCGTAAACCGCGTCGACGAATCGTTTCGTGAAGTCAGAGATCTGCTTGGAGCCCGCGCGGCTACCATCCTTAAGTTTTTGGTTGGCAAACAGCGCCAAACCGTTTTCGTAGCCGCGCTGCGTTTTGTGATCTAACTCGTTCCATTTCTGATGTGCCTTGAATACAACGACCAGCCAATCGAAAGTGCCAGGCGCAGGAGTAGCTGGAGCCATATCGGTCAATCCTCTTGAACGCCAACTGTCGAATGCGGGCAGCAGAACATTCTCGACTCGGTCTAAAGCAGCCGCATAATTCTCTCCTAACGCTTCGGCCGGAGTGCAGCAGGCCTGCTTGCGCGCCCAGGTCGGCGGCTCAAAGAAGTATGCCCATCGACCGCTCTTCAGTGGCTTTCGCCGGCAGTAACGGGGAAGTTTCAATGCGATGTGGGGTGGTTTCATACGAGAGAGGCCAAGTCTTGTTCTTCTAAGCGATCCTGAACCATCGCCTTGCCTGGTGCCGTAATCCTGTCGATAGTCGCCTTCGACCAAACTGGCTCTCGAGCGCGCCCAACCCCGTGATAGCCGATTGGTGGTGGTGCCTCGCCACGGCTGACAGCGCGCGCGAGCTCGCCTGTATCGCGATAATCTAGGTAGGCGGCGGCCATGTCCGCGCGCATGAGTGCGGGCCACGCGCTGATTGGCGGATAACGGGCGGGGAGGGCAATGCGTCGTGTCACGACTACCGGCTCTCGCATCAATTGATCAGTCGTCCAATTTGCTCATTTATTCCACAGACGAAATCGTTCTATCGCGCGACGCGCGACCTGAGGGAAATAGAACATTTAGTTAGCTCGGCAGACTCTTGAGCGTGTCGTGTCTCATGCTTGCACAATTGCACACCTTCGAATCAACCGGGCAGTTCCGGATAGCGAACGACAAGACTGTGGAAAAGGGGAGCCAAGTACCGGTGCGAGAATTGAGTGATTTGGCGTGCAATTAGGAAAGGTGGTCTAAAAACGGAGCGATCAGGGCTTCACGTTCGGCTGCACAAGAAAGACCCGGCAGGATGCTCGCTGGAGGCTGGCGTTGGAAACAGCGGCGCGCCGCTGTTGACCCGATCAGTCTGAACCGCAACGACCGGGATGAAGGTCGTCGAACACGCTGCACATTCTCTTCGGGTCTCATGGCCGCCGGAGGCGGCAAGACTGCTTGAGGCGCGTGGCGACGCTTATCGGCTTCCGCTTTGAGTAGCGGCTAATCGTCGCGAGCGGAACCGGAAGATCGCGACGAAGCGGGGCCCAAGGGCTTGGTGGGCGCACCAGGGCTCGAACCTGGGACCCGATGATTAAGAGTCATCTGCTCTTCGAAGACTATCAACGATCATTCCGACAGATTTGTTGCGCGCCTTACATTGAGACCGCGACAGGTGTTCTCCTTGTCGGAATGGCAGGCATTGTTAGCCCTCCTGTGGTCTTGTTAGCCGGTCGCAAGACTGCGGTCGGTTCCTGTGCCCGCCTGAAGGCGATGCTGTAGGAACGCTCCAGCGACCGCCTCCTTGGTCTCGCCGCCGGCGTCTGTCTCGATTTGCCCGACGCAAACCGCTTTTCCTGTCGGCTTTTTTTGGTGGCAGAGAGGGATTTCTGGTGGCTTTGACGAACAGATCGCCCCGCCAGCTGCCTTCCGTTCGCGCCGCCCGACGGAAGAGTAAGAGGGGCGGCCGGGTTAGCCGTGACGGGTTCATGGTCGCGAGAGAGGCTCGCGGCGCCCGTCGCGGAGAACCGCGATGCCCAGACATGTTCGCAAGCTCGGAACTGGCACCGACCGGACCAACTTCTATGAAGACATCACCCGCAAAATTATCGCCGAGCTGGAGGCAGGGTGCGTGCCGTGGGTCCAGCCCTGGGGAACGTCTAAGACGAAGGCCCGGTTTGCAATGCCTCACAACGCGGCGACCCGTCGGCGATATAGTGGCATCAACATCCTGATCTTGCTGGGGGCCGCCGTCGAGCGGGGTTTTTCAGGCCAGAGCTGGCTCACCTTCCGCCAGGCATTGTCGCTCGGCGGCTGCGTCCGCAAAGACGAGCGCGGCACGACCGTCGTCTATGCAGACCGCTTCGTGCCTATCGAGGACAAGAAGCGAGCGAGCACGACGGGTGATGAAGCTCAAGCCATTCCATTCCTGAAGCGCTTTACGGTTCACCGCACAAATTACAGAGGCGGTATTTGATTCTCCGACGGGCCGCGCGAAGCTTATTCCGCAGGGAGCGCGACTGATAGGCATTTATGACAGCCAAGTCGCATTTGGCCAATCGCGGGTGTTGTTGGTGTGGACCCGGTTGATCATGCCCGACGGCCGCTCAATCGGGTTGGAACGGCAACAGGGAGCGGACGCAGGCGGATATTCTGGTCTTGAGGATGAGGTCGATAATCATTGGAAACAGTTGCTTGGAGCGGCCGCGCTGTCGACCCTGCTCGGCGTGGGCTCGGAGCTCGGATCGGGCGCAGGCAATGGATCCAATACGGCCGTTCTGCAAGCGCTGCGTTTGGGCGCCGCCAATTCTCTAAATCAGACAGGGCAACTAGTCGTTCGCCGAAATCTCGACATTCAACCGACGCTCACCATTCGTCCGGGTTTTCCAGTGCGAGTGATTGTCAACCGCGACATCATCCTGGAACCGTACAGAGGGTGAGCAAAGTGGCGAAGTTAAAGATTCAAGGCCTGCTCGACGATAAGCCCGTAAAGATAAACCTCGAACTGCCTGGGGCCGTACATCTCGATCTCGTTGCATATGCCGAAGCGGTGAGTACCCAAAGCGGGCAACCAGTTAGCGACCCCGTCAAGCTCATAGTGCCAATGCTGACACGGTTCATGGCGACCGATCGAGCATTTGCAAAATCAAGAAAACAATCTCGTACGCCGGGCAAGAAGGGATAGCGCTCGGACAGTAATTTGAGAAAATTTGCAAGCGCTGGGTTTTCGTTGTTTTCCCGCCAGTCGACAGACAGACGGATCATTTCCGTCCGTTGAAGACAGGGCTGCCCCGGTTAATTCGTTCCGAATCCAAATGACTCGAATTGAAGCGGACCATGGCGCGATACCGACGCAACAAAAATGTGATCAAAAACGGCGTTCATGTTGATACATCACATCGATGGACGTGCTCGCGTACGAGCGAACGCGTGCGCGCCTGAACGACGCGCGCCGCGTCAGGCCAGCCGCCAAACGGCAAACTTCATAAAGGACCGAAACCGAACATTTGCCTTTCTAATTCGCGGCCCGCGTTGACTACCAACGAATAACTTGTGCTTCGTCCACCCGCGGCATCTTTCCGCAAAAGCCGCCGATTGATAGCGAGACGCTGGCGATCGTTGAACCAACGCGCATATCAAAAAAGGATTGGCCAAATCGGATTTCTTCCTAAGCTCCTAAAGATCGGCCAAAGGATCGGCCAATTATCAATGCAAGTTTAACAAAATATATTATATTCATATAGTTATGGACAAGTAAGATCGGCCGAATGTCTCCATTGGAAGCCCCTCAGCGTATCGAGCCCGCGCGGCTGGAAGAAGCCTCGGAGGCGATTGCCGACGTTATCGCCGATCTGTCGGCAGCGTCGGCACGCCTAGGGAAAGGACTACACCCACTTACGGCCGCTAATCTCGCCGACCTCGTCCGGCTCATGAACATCTATTACAGCAATCTCATCGAAGGACATAACACGCGCCCCAAAGACATTGCGCGTGCGCTTGAAGGCAAGCTCGACGAAGACGAAGGTCGCCGCAATCTCCAGCTAGAAGCCGCCGCTCACGTGCGAGCCCAAGCCAAACTTGACCGCATGGCGGCTGAAAACAGCCTGCCAGAACCCGCCTCGGTCGCGTTCATCAAATGGCTGCATCTGGAATTTTGTCGTGATGCGCCAAAGCAGATGCTGCGCATTCGCGGCAACGGAACCGAGTTTATCATTAAGGCGGGGGCGTGGCGATCGCAGCCCGAGCATGATGTTGCCGTTGGCCGGCATGTTCCCCCGGCCAGCAGCCGTGTCGACGATTTCATGCGCTACTTTGAAGAGCGTTATGCCTTCAAGAACCTGCGAACGGCCGGACGCATCATGGCGATGGCCGCCGCCCATCATCGGTTCAACTTCATTCACCCTTTCCCGGACGGCAATGGCCGTGTCAGCCGGCTGATGAGCCACGCTATGGCGCAACAGGCCGGCATTGGCGCGCACGGCCTCTGGTCGATTTCGCGCGGATTGGCGCGTGGCTTGAAGGCGCCAAGCGAATACAAGCAGATGATGGATCTCGCTGATATGCCGCGTCAGGGTGACCTCGATGGCCGCGGCAATCTCTCTTTGAAAGCTCTCAACGAATTCGTCTTCTGGTTCCTGAACGTTTGCCTCGACCAAGTAAAATTCATGGAGAGCCTGTTCGAACCTGATAGCCTGGGCCCGCGCTTGAGCGCCTATGTCGAGCGCAGCAACATCTTGAAGCCCGAATCCATACGCCTTCTTGAGGAAGCGCTCATCCGCGGCCAGTTTGACCGCGGCGAAACCGCACGCATTACAGGTGTTCCCGACCGTACGGCACGGCGTATTCTGGCCGAAGTGCTGGAAGCAGGACTCCTCGGATCAGTGACCCCGAAAGGACCTGTATCGCTGCGCTTTCCCAGCGATGCGCTGGACAGCCTCTTTCCGCGCCTTTTTCCCGAGACTTAGTTGTCTGTCCCTCAGGCCGGGGAGGGTTGAAGCGCCGGCACCGAACCGCCTGGGGCGCGTTGCGCAGCCCGGTCTAAGAGAACCCCGGTCCGGTTTGGACACGTCTCATAACGCTAGAGGTTTACCTTAGTCCTGGATGGATGATGACGGGTTGTAGGGCTAATGAGTAACGCCTAACGAAGATATTCTGATCAGGGCAATAGGGCGCTTTTTGTGCGTGTGCGGAAACCAGCAAGGAATTGCTCGAACGATTGAACGCGAAGCGGCGGCGAAGCTGGAATTAG